>CAJVYJ010000014.1 GCA_913009475.1 uncultured Actinomycetes bacterium
GTTCATTTGTCTCTCGAAAAGATGCTGTCGTATTTCGAGTAATAGACTGAAGCCGGTTCTCTACAAAAGCAACCAATGCAAGGAAGGTAATATATATTAATTTCTGAATGAATAGATTGTCGTCTGATTTTCAGTTTGTTTATATAGACCCGCTAGCTCGTCTTTTCCTGACCCATCAAAATTACCGCTTAATACTTTAGTGGCAGCTCCATTCCAACCACCGGGACCGGAATCATAGTATTTAGTTACGGTGCTTAGGGTTTTACCTGTTGAGGGAAAGACAAATATGGCGCTGCGCGCTCCACTATAACTATAAAATATGGCGAGGTCGTCTCGTCCGTTGCCGGTATAGTCACCGCTTGTTATCGTGGAGCCGCTCCAGTCCCAGTTACCGGCTCCGGCCTGCCACCAAGCTTTAGCGGCGGAAAAGCTGCTTCCCTTAGACGGTAAGACAAATGCGGTAACATCTCTTTGGGTCGCATAACCATAAAGAATAGCCAGATCATCACGGCCGTCTCCGGTGTAGTCACCAACGGTGAGCTTTGATGCGCTCCAATCCCAATTACCGGTTCCAGCCTTCCACCAAGCTTCGGCGGCGGAAAAGCTACTTCCTTTAGACGGTAAGACAAAAGCGGTCACCGCTCTTTGAGTCGCGTAGCCGTAAAGAATGATAAAGTCGCTTAGACCGTCACCATTAAAATCGCCTGACTTTAGCATGGATCCGCTCCAATCCCAGTTGCCGGCTCCGGCATGCCACCATTCCTGAGCTCCTGTGAGTTTGGAACCATCGGATGGTAAGATAAACGCCTTTACATCCCTTTGTTTCTGATAGCCGTAGAGAATTCCCAGGTCCCATATTCCGTCTCCATTGTAATCACCTGAAGTCAGCATTGATCCTTCCAAATCCCAGTTGCCGGCGCCGGAATCCCACCATATTTTAGGAGCGTTAAAACCACCGCCGGCATTTCCCTTGAAAAAGTACGCTTTTACTTCTCTTTTAGTTTTGTATCCATAGAGAGCCATGATGTCGTCAGTTCCGTCACCATCAAAGTCGCCTCTCGCCAACTTGGTCGCGTTCCAATTCCAAGCGCCGGGTTTGGAGCTCCAATAAGAAGTTGGATTGGGATATAAGGTAGTTGCGCCTACTACTTGGATAAATGAATTATCTGACGTGTTAGTAGTTTGTTGCGGTTCGATGATAGAAGGTTTTGGTAAATAGCTGGTAGATACCGCGATATTAGACTCAAAGGAACCGTCTTCTTTTTGGTAGACATATAAAAAATATAACATCCGGCCATCGCTGGAGACCGACGGTTCGCCGACTCCGGCGATAGTTGTTGATTCGAAAGCGCTTACTACAAGTTGCGGCTTGCTCCACTTGTCCCAACCGCCGCCTAGCCTCTCGGATTTATAAATGCTGCTTCTGTCACTGGTACGATCTGAGGTGAAGTAGATGATTTTACCGTCTTTAGTCAAAAAAGGCTGCCAATCATTGTTATTTGAGTTCAACTGAGTTAGCGCTTTTGGCTTACTCCAACCTTTGTCAGATTTTAAAGAATAGTAGAGATCGCGATTGCCTTTGCCTCCGGGTCTGTCGGAATCAAAGATAATAGTTTTGCCGTTGAAACTAATATTGGCGTTGCCGTCGTTATAGTTTGGATCTTGGTAGTTTATATTCGGAACCTTGGTCGGAATCGACCAACTATTTGTAGACAGGTTTTTTTCTGACATGTAAATATCCTCATTAGTACCGACAGTTTGTTTAGTAAAATAGAGTCTGTGGCCATCAGCCGAGATGGAAGGGGAATGTTCTTCGGAGACAGTACCATTCGTGTCTCCATTTATTGGCGCCGGAAGTGCTTTAACATCCCATGAATTGTTATCGTTCTTGGTTGCCTCGTATATATTGGAATTGCGAACTCCAAAATTATTATTTCTTTCCGGGCCTATAACATAATTTTCTTTAAACTTTTCAGGATCGGGATAAGTAGCATTGGGATTATCTTTATCATACTCATGCAATAGGTCTGTTACATAGCTTTGGATATCGAGTGATATATAAGCAAAGTAAATTTTAGATCCGTTGTTTGGGTCAACGCTGACACCATCTTCCCAACCTCTTAAGTTGACCGGTGAAGGCAAGTTGACGGGGGACTGCCAATCTTGCTGCATTTTGATCTTCATCTTCGAGAGATCCGGCAGGACGGCTGCGTTTGCTTTGACGCTTGATGAAACGAGCGTTAAGAATACGATTAAAAAAAAGGAGATAAATCGGTATTTAAATGACGCGCAATTTATCATTTTATGATCAGTAACTGTAATATCCTGGGAAAATACCGCCAGCCTATTCACGTTCAAGTCTCCCTAATGCTGCTGATAAATAAGCACGTTATAAGTGGCTAGCATACTTAAATTTTCGCGTCTTGTTTCATCTAATCAGCGTTATTATCCGTATTGGTGTCTATAATTATTAATCTCGCATTAGTTATCTATCGGTGAATTAAAATCAATATCAACTATGCTTTTGTACAGTATTTTTATCAGGAATTGATTTTGGATTAATGAGGATTAAGAGGTCGTTTTGTTTATA
The DNA here is from genome assembly GCA_913009475.1 of uncultured Actinomycetes bacterium. Lineage (GTDB taxonomy): Bacteria > Actinomycetota > Aquicultoria > CAJVYJ01 > CAJVYJ01 > CAJVYJ01. The sequence continues at coordinate 2,591 of CAJVYJ010000014.1, forward strand.
AGAGATGAAATGATCAATTATTGCTGTATAATAGAGCCGGCAAAAAACGGGAAGTCGAATTGATTAAAGGGTTTTGGGCCACGCTCCCGGGAAGCGAGCCTCGCTCGGGAGGGTTCACGGCGAAGCCGGGTGGGGCCCGGCGGGAAAAAGCGAGCGACGGGTCGGTGGGTTCGAATCCCGGGGATTCGACGGCCCTGATTATATGAAATATTATTTTATTATGCGCCTGTAGCTCAGTTGGATAGAGCATCGGACTTCTAATCCGAGGGTCGGGGGTTCGAATCCCTCCAGGCGCGCCAGAGTGCTTACAAGGGGTGTCTACGTCGTCAGCCTACGATTATTTTCGGGTCGAGTACCTACGTGTACACTCGGCCTCAAATAATCTTGACTTCCTTGTATCCATCCCCTTGTAAGCACTCTGGTACCAATAATTAATAGGAATACGAATTCTTGGATATGGCATTTACGTCGTCAGCCTACGATTATTTTCGGGTCGAGTACCTACGTGTACACTCGGCCTCAAATAAGCCTGGCTTCCTACCATCTATCCACTGGCAAGCACTCTGGTATCTATTATTTTTAGGGATACAAATCCTCGGATGGGTTATCTACGTTGTCAGTCTACAAGTTTTTTAGGTCACATCAGCAAGTGTATGCTTTTCTTAAAAAGTTTGGCAAGAGTAATATCAAGACTCTAAGGCCATAATATCAGCGGCATCCCGACCTTGTCTGATAAGCTCGGCCATAAGCCGCATGGTCCGCTCGGTATGGTTGAAGAAATCTTTAAGGCCGGCGCATAGCCAGTTTAATCCCGGCTCTCCGCTGGGCGTAACAGCGATGCGGTTTTTAGGGCAGCCGCCAAAACATGTAAATTTATAATGACATTTCAAGCAATCGTTAGGTAAAAATTCGTGCTTTATATTACCGAATCTGCGCTGTTGTTTTGAAACAGCCAATTTTTTTAGCGGTGTTTCCATTATGTTGCCAAGTAAATGATAATTTTCCACGAAGTGATCGCAGGAATAAAGATCGCCGTTGTGTTCCAGCGCTAACCCTTGGCCACACGTCGGCTGGAATATACACAGGGTCGATTGGCCCATGAGATATGAGGCCAGAACACCGTCGAATATTTGTACAAACATTTTTCCTACATCTCTTCGGACCCATTCATTAAAGACTGCAATAAGGAATTTCCCATACGCTCCTCCGTCAACGCTGCGTTCGCTGACTGTTGGGATTCCACCCAGCCGTGCGTTTCCGCGCGGTTCGACAATGGGGATGAACTGCAGGTATCGGGCGCCGAGCTCGTCTCGAAAAAAGCGGTAGACATCCAGAGGCCACCGGTGATTCATGGCGTTTACTGTAGTTAGAACGTTGAATTCTACACCACTTTTTTGCATCAGGCGTACCGCCGTAAAAACCTTGTTAAAAACAGAGTGGCCTGTCTTGTCATGGCGGTAGGCATCGTGCAGTTCTTTAGGGCCGTCCAGGCTTAGGCCCACCAGAAAGTTGTTCTCTCGCAAGAATTCGGCCCATTCCTCGTCAAGTAGTATACCGTTAGTCTGAATAGTATTCTCTATGGTGACGCCAGCTTTGGAGTAAGGCTTTTCGAACTCTATGGCTCTACGGAAGAAATCCAGCCCCATTAATGTCGGCTCACCGCCTTGCCAGGCAATAGTGACGTGGGGAACCTCCTGAGATTGAATCGTTTGGCGGATATATTCCTTCATGACGTTATCATTCATAAGCAGCACACTATTAGGGTAGAGCTCGCCCTTTTTTTGATAAAAGCAGTAGTCGCAAGCGAGGTTGCAACGGGCGCCCGCTGGTTTGGCCATGACATGAAATGATGTTGGTTCAATATTATTTGGTTGTTTTTTCAAGAGATCGCTGATGTCATAAGTTGTCCTATGGAACTAAGCGGCTTTCCTCAGATTTTTCTTATCGGCCGTTTTATCCTTATTTGATTTGGCCCATTGGCCTGCGGTAAGCGAACCACCAACCACTGCCAGCATCGCGTAGACCAAAGCGACTATGGTGACCAGAGGCTGGAGTGGAGCTGCCAGTAACAGCGCGACCGCGTTATTGCGAATTGTCCCGGTGGTGGCGGTGACTCGCCGGGTCTCTTCCTGCGGTCCGCCAAGAACATAACCTAGAATAAGCGACGCTATAACCAAGAGAACGGAAATCAGCAGGGCTAATGAACCGATTACGCTGATAACAGCCGATAACTGTGACACGACCATAAGTATTACCACGAATACCAGAGAGATATTTGAGATTTGGTCTATGCTGGGCTTCCAACCCTCAGCCAGCTCGTTATAGACGGCTTTTAATCCCAGACCTATGATTAGGGGTACTAGCTCTAATAGGACGAGAGTCTGCAAAATTACTAACGGGGTCCAAGGAAAAGTCGCCCGGCAACAGCAGAGAAGCCGATAAGGGTATGGTAATGATTGATATCATAGCCAGCAGAAACATGGAGCCGATAGAGTAAGGAACATCGCCGTTTTCTACTTGAGCCAACTTGGGTCCAAAGGGCGCACCCGGACAAATGGCAACTAGGATGATACCGGTAGCTACTGCTTCTTTAATAGGAAATAGAAGTGTAAATATAAACGCGATTGCCGGGATAAGGATGATATTTAGGATAACCGCTCTGGTCATCAGGTTATAGCGCTTAAGTGGTTCTTTAAGTTGGCTTGCCGTATAGCTTATACCTATACCCAGGAATGTGGTGATCATAAACGCGTAAAGAAATCCATTATAAATAATATCAAAAAGATCTTTAGCGGTCATATTTACTCATGCTTTACTTATTACCTGTTTAATTAGTCCGCCTTGAACGGATTTTTAAGGATATTTGACAAGCTCCCACTTTAGAATAATAGGTACCCAATTATAAGTAAGGTCGAAACATCAGATATTTATTTTTATTAAATAAGTTTTAATTGAAGCCAAAGATTACAAGCCTGATTAGAAGCCTTGTTGGTTTATTCTTCCGAAACGAAAATAATAGGTTGTAGCAGACGGTATTTTAGCCCTGGTTTTAGGTTAGATCTATCAAGGAATCCTATTTTAAGAGTATGTCGAAATCTGGCCCCAAAGCTTTTATTTATCGTGTTCGAGAATTGTAAATTATCGAAAAATTATTTTTAATAAAGATCGGCGCTAGTCACTAGTACCGTAAAACCTCTCGGCCTCTTCCTCCATCTCGTTAAGTCTGGTGTAATAATCGGGAAATTCATTAAGATGAGCCAAGGCGATTTTGCCGGTTACTAACGGGTCATCGTCAGTGACGTTGGTTGTCGGGTCGACGGTGCCGTGTTCCAACTCGACGTCCATGCCCATACGAAATTGCTCGATGTCGAACTTATCCCATTTAAGTTTTAATTCTTCGCCGATATTTTTTGCCTCTTCGGTGGTAAAACTATTTTTAGATGTCATGTTAATCCTTTCTTGAATGCGTCGGGGTAATAAGTCACGGAAACTGAATTAATTTATCTATTAATAATTATAATCAAGCACTTGGTTTTTGTAAAACCGTTCTAATCTTTACATTGCGTAAACGTCAATGTAATATACTACATTAAATCTTAAAAACTATGTATATGGAGATAATTTTGAAAACTGAAATCAAAGAAGTTGAAAACGAGAAGAATACCGTAATTTTGCAAGTTGAAGTACCGGCTAAAGATTTAACAATTTCCATCAATAAAGCGTATAAGGAAGTCTCTCGCAAGGTAAACATCCCGGGTTTTCGCAAAGGTAAGATACCGCCTAAAGTCATCGACCAGATGATCGGCAAAGAAAAAGTCTTAACTGAAGCTTTGAATGAATTAATACCAGAACTTTATCCGCAGGCGGTAGAGATGAGCGGGGTCGAGCCGGTAAGCGAGCCGCAGATAAATATAGAGCAGATGGATACTGATAAGCCGCTGAAATTTACGGCGAAAGTACAAGTTTTTCCTAAGATCGAACTTGGAGATTATCAGACAATCGAGATGGAAGAGATTACAACTAAAGTGACTGCTGATGATGTGAAGAAACAGATTGAGAAGATGAGAAATAAGTTCGCCAGTTTGGAGCCGGTTAAAAGCCGGGGGATAAAAGAAGGTGATTACGCGCTCATAGATTTTGAGGGATTCTTGAAAGGTAAACCTTTTGAGGGTGGTACCAGCACAGATTATATGTTGGAAATCGGTTCGGAAACATTGATTCCAGGTTTCGAAGAAAAACTGATTGGAGCTAAGGCCGGGGAAGAACGCGATATTAATCTTACTTTTCCTAAGGACTATCAGTCTGATATGCTGGCTGGCCAAGAGAGTGTTTTTACCGTTAAAATCAAAGAAATCAAGCAGAAGAAGTTACCGAAACTGGATGATGAATTCGCTAAAAATGTTAGTAAACATGATACCTTGGCGGAATTAAAGAAAGAATTGAAGAAAGAGCTCTCCGAGACAAAAAAACGACAAATCGAGCAGGCCAGACGCAATCATGCCATAGACTTTGTAACTGATAACGCAAAAATCGATATCCCTCCGGCAATGATTGATCGGCAGATAAATGTTCTGGTTCAAGATTTTGATAATCGTCTTAAACGTGAAAATCAGGATTTAAAGTCCTATCTTGAGCATACGAACGATAATATCAATAGTTTTCGTGAAACATTTCGTGATGATGCGACGAGACAAGTTAAGACCAACTTAGTGTTAGAGGCAATAGCGAAAGCGGAAGATATAAATATTAACGATGAAAGAGCAGACGAAGAGATTAAGAAGCTGGCCGGTAATGCCGGCAAGGAGCTTGAGGAATTTAAAAAAGAGTTGACGGCGGAACATATAGATTACTTGAAAGACCGTTTACGTGTAATGGATACGCTTGAATTATTGGAATCAAGGATAATATCGATAAAAAAGAAGGATGATTAATATGAGTTTAGTACCGATAGTAATCGAACAAACACCGCGCGGTGAGCGCTCTTACGATATATTTTCACGCCTATTAAATGAGAGAATAATTTTTCTGGGTAGTGAGATCAACGATAGCGTTGCTAATCTTATCATCGCGCAGATGTTGCACCTTGAATCCGACGATCCTGAAAAAGATATTAACTTTTATATAAACAGTCCTGGTGGTGTCGTTACTTCCTCTTTGGCTATCTATGACACTATGCAATATATAAAACCAGCCGTTTCTACAATTTGTATTGGGCAAGCGGCCAGCGGCGCCGCGTTATTACTGACAGCCGGTGAGACCAAAAAACGTTTTGCTTTGCCAAACTCAAGAGTACTGATTCATCAGCCGCACGGAGGCGCTCAAGGGCAAGCTGTCGACATTGGTATACAAGCTGAGGAGATACTGCGCACACGCCGACTTCTGGATAAAATTATGGCCAAACATACCGGACAATCGCTTGATAAGGTACGAAAAGACACTGACCGTGACTTCATAATGGATGCGGTCCAAGCCAAAAAGTATGGTATAATAGACGAAGTTCTCTCAGAACGAAATAAATAAAAAAAAGAGGTTGATAACGTGGCTAAATTTGGTGATTCCCCTGACCAGTTAAAATGTTCATTCTGTGGCAAAAGCCAGCGGCAGGTACGAAAGTTAATCGCTGGTCCCGGTGTATATGTTTGTGACGAATGTATTGATTTATGCAATGAAATAATCGATGAAGAGTTATCCGAGGAGACTCAATTAAAGCTTGAGGACCTTCCTAAACCCAAAGATATATACGCTACTTTAAATGATTATGTGGTTGGACAAGAAGCGGCAAAAAAAATACTATCGGTTGCTGTCTATAATCATTATAAGCGGATACAAGTAGGGCCCCAAAGTGCCGATGGCGTTGAGTTACAGAAAAGTAACATCCTATTATTAGGCCCCACCGGTTGTGGTAAGACTTTGTTGGCGCAAACCTTGGCGCGAATATTAAATGTGCCGTTTGCCATCGCGGATGCTACCGCTTTAACGGAAGCCGGTTATGTTGGCGAAGATGTTGAAAATATACTTCTTAAGATAATTCAGGCGGCTGATTATGATGTTAAGAGGGCCGAGACGGGAATTATCTATATTGATGAAATCGATAAGATAGCCAGAAAATCTGAAAATCCTTCTATTACCAGAGATGTCTCAGGTGAGGGTGTTCAACAAGCGTTATTAAAAATATTAGAAGGTACGGAAGCCAGCGTACCGCCTCAAGGTGGGCGCAAACATCCGCATCAGGAGTTTATCCAAATCGATACGACTAATATTTTATTTATTTGCGGCGGCGCTTTTAACGGTCTTGAGAAAATTATTGAAAATCGTAGCGGTACTAAAGGCGTAGGTTTTGGTGCTGATATAAAACCGCGCGGGGAAAAGGCAATTGGCAATATTTTAACAAGGGTTCTGCCCGAAGATCTGCTTAGGTTTGGTTTGATTCCTGAATTTGTCGGACGTTTGCCGGTAATATCCACGGTCGATAACTTGACGCGTCAGGATCTTATAACAATTTTAACTGAGCCAAAGAACGCACTGGTCAAACAGTATAAGAAGTTTTTTCGTTATGACGGGGTCGAATTAGTATTCGATAAAGAAGCTCTAGGATCCGTTGCCGACAAAGCCCTTAAACGGGCGACAGGCGCCCGCGGCCTAAGGGCTATACTGGAAGACGTTTTATTAAATGTCATGTATGATCTACCGTCAGAGAATAATGTCAGCCGCTGTGTTATTACCAAGGGAGTCATTGATGACGACAAAGAGCCGACTCTGGTAACGGAAGGCATCGATATGTTGCCCACGGGGACCAGCGATGAAGATGACAATAGTAGCGATGGTTCTGAGGGTGAAGAAGTCCCGGCATAGCTTGAGCTTACCATGCCTCTCTTCAACAAAGAGAGGAAACAAATGCGATTTCCAATCTTAGATTTTTTATTAAACCTTCACGGGTGGAGATAAACTCCGCCCCTACGAGTTGTCACATCTTATGTCCTAACGTTTTTCTATCCTCAACTATAAGGCTCCGGTTCAACCGGCGCGCTACTCATCTCCCCTCAATCCTATACGTTTTTCACAGTCGAGCGGTGTTTTTTCGTCGTTTAGGAAATTATGTAAACGGTAAAGATTGAGAGTATGAATAAAGTCGCGAATATTAGAAAATCAACATCTTCCATGCTAAATAAAATCGGACCGTTTAAACTTGTCATGATTTCAGCGGCATTTATTGTCAGTGTACGTAATTTACCGATGTTGGCGGAAACCGGTTTCCAGATGATATTTTTCGCTCTTATCGCGGTGGTGGTATTTCTTATTCCAACATCATTGGTCTCCGCTGAACTAGCCACGGGTTGGCCTAAAAGAGGCGGAATTTACGCTTGGGTCAAAGAAGCTTTTGGCGACCGTTGGGGATTTTCGGCTATCTGGCTGCAATGGATTCAGATGGTGTTCGGAATGGTGACGGTGCTGGCGTTTATCGCCGGTTCGCTGGCCTATGTCTTTGCGCCCGCCCTGCGTGATAACGGATTATGGATACTCGCGGTTGTTTTGGCTGTTTATTGGGGTGCTACATTGGTTAATTTTAGGGGGCTTAAGCTCTCCGGTCTGATAAGCACGGTATGCCTGATAGTCGGTGTACTTATTCCGGCGGCGTTAATAATCATATTGGGATTGATTTATATTTTAGAAGGCAATCCCAGCCATATCAGTTTTACTTTTACCGCCAAGAACCTTATTCCCAAGCTAAGCGATATTGGTAATATTACTTTGCTGGCGGGCATTATATTCATCTTCTCAGGTATGGAGGTATCAGCATCCCATGCTAAAGAGGTAAAAAATCCTCAACGTAATTATCCGCTGGCTATTTTAATAACAGCGATTCTGATGGTCGTTATAAATATTTTAGGAGGGCTCTCTATCGCTGTTGTCGTACCGCATCAGCAGATTAGTTTGACAGCCGGGATCATGGAAGCTTTCAGAATATTTTTTACAAAATTCAATTTGAGTTGGCTAATACCGATATTGGGTCTTTTAACCGGCGTAGGCGCTATAGGACAGGTCAGTACTTGGATATTGGGTCCCATCAAAGGTTTATTGGCTACCGCCGATAATGGTGACTTACCGCCGGCATTGCAAAAGGTGAATAAAGATGGAGTCCCTACAACATTACTTATTATTCAAGCCTCACTGGTTACATTTTTCGGGCTGCTCTTCGCGATTGTGCCTGGAGTGAACGCTGCTTTTATTATGTTATTAAATGTCCTGATCATGCTTTATGTACTAATGTATATAATGATGTTTTCTTCCGCTATTCGGCTTCGTTATTCAGAGCCTGATGTGTCCAGGGCCTACAAGATTCCCGGCGCTAAGGCCGGAATGTGGGTGATATCGACCGTAGGCATATTAGCTTCATTATTTGTTCTGTTTATCGGTTTTTTCCCGCCTTCGCAGCTTAAGATTGAAAGCGTATTATTTTATAGGATGTTTATCGGTACCAGCTTGATTCTAATGTCGGTAATTCCTTTCATCATCTATCACTTTAGAAAACCAAGCTGGAAAGTGGAGGCTAAGATGCATCCTAAAAGAAAACGGGTGGCGTAATTAATATTAAGGAGGAGTTTTTATGAAAAAGATCAATGTTGATGCCCTATTTCTCGGCCCTAAGTCCGAGAATAGGAAATTCTTCAAAGAGATGCTTGACTTTATGATGGATGAGCATATTCATTGGCGCCGTGATTTTCATCCTGAAGATGAACCGGCGGTTTCTATTAGTGAACAGCAAGATAAGGACTATATGGAGACGCTGGAAAAGACGGAGGAAGTCTTACTTGAACTGACAAATAAGCTTAAGGTCAGCTCTATGCCGTGGTTCTCACCGCGTTATCTGGGGCATATGAACTCAGATACCTTAATGGCGGCAAACTTGGCTTATATGGCGACGATGCTGTATAACCCGAACAATGTTGCTTTTGAGGGTTCACCGGCGACCGGGCCGCTGGAAATCGAGGTTGGTCTTCAACTGGCTCGAATGTTGGGATACGATACCCGGAAATCATGGGGGCATATTACTTGTGACGGCACGATAGCTAATTATGAAAGCATATGGGTGGCAAGGAACCTGAAGTCAATACCGCTCGCGGTTAAAAAGGTAGAGCCTGGATTAGTCAAGGATATGGATGATTGGCAGCTCTTGAATATGACTCCGGATAGAGTTTTAGATTTAGTGGATGAGGCAAAAGCGGCGGGAATATTTGACAAAGTTCGTGATTATTCCGTCCGCGGTGTCGGTATGCTAAATGAACGATTAGGAAAAGTCCTGGTACCGCAGTCGAAACACTACTCTTGGACCAAGGCGGTTGATGTGCTTGGCATTGGCAATGATAACATGCTTAGCATTCAAGTCGATGAAAATTTTAGGATGGATATCAATCATCTAAAAAATACTATCGACGGGTTAATAAGCAAAAAAATACCTATCTTGGCGGTAATGGCTGTCGTAGGTACTACCGAAGAAGGCGCTGTTGATGAATTGCAGGAGATCGTCGAGTTGCGTCGAGAGTATGAGAAGCACGGTGTCTCGTTTTATTTGCACGTGGATGCTGCTTACGGCGGCTACGCCCGCACCGTCTTTTTAAATGATAAAAACGAGTTTATGGGTTGGGATAATTTAAAAGAGACTCTGCATGATTTAGACATTCTCCACCAAGAAACAGATTGGCCGGCCAAAGAAGTCTATGAAGCCTTTAAGGCTATGCCGGAAGCTGACTCCATAACTATTGACCCTCATAAAATGGGCTATGTTCCGTATGCAGCCGGAGCCGTTGTCTTTAAAGACAAACGAGTATTGGACCTAGTGTCTTATTTCGCCGCTTATATCGAAGAAAAGGGCGCTTCCGATCCCGAGCTGCTCGGCAGTTATATTCTTGAGGGCTCGAAAGCCGGTGCGGCGGCAGCAGCTGTTTGGGCCGCTCATCTTGTAGTGCCTTTAAACGTCACCGGTTATGGTGCCATAATCGGCCGCGGTATCGAGGGGGCCAATAGATTCTATAATTCTCTGATAACTGAAAAGAACTTTGATGCAGGTGGAAGGCGATTCAAAGTGGAGCCGCTGACCAAGCCTGACTTTAACATTGTGGACTTTTCCTTCAATGAAATCGGAAACAGCAGTCTTAAGATGATGAACGAGTTCAATCGGAAGATTTACGATCTTTGTTCTTTTCATGCCGGACCGGTCTACGCTGATGATTGGATTACCTCGAAGACCGACCTTAGTATTAAGAATTACGGCGACGCTCCCCAAGAGTTCACATCCAGGCTGGGTATTACGGAAAGAGAATGGGAACAGGTCCATGACGTCTACGTGCTGCGCTCATGTGTCCTAACGCCTTTTTTAGTTAAACACACGACTTATGAGGCGTATTGGCGCAACTTCATGAAAACGATGCGAAAAAAAATAGCCCGGATTGTGGAATCGGAGAGCTTAAAAAAGGCGGCATAGTATAAAGGGGCCGGATCTTCAATCTTGACATTAGCGTGATAAGAAATTGCTAATGTCAAGATTGAAGATCCGGCCCCTTTTGCGAAAATGCAAGACCTGACCCCCAATAAATGGTAAAATTAACAGCGATAAATTCCATCATCTCTATAGATTTAAATCTTTTGGATGAAAAAATAAACACTTTTATTTATAATGGTAATAATTTTATATCCTTTAATTGGTTGGATAAGCTTAGAGAGGGATTAAATTTGGAATTATTAAGACAATGACCTAACAAAAGTGTATTCTTTAATTCTTAAGAAAAGTGGGTAGATGATGGAAATTTATAACGCTAAAAAGTTCGATGCTAAATGGCAGAAGCGATGGGAAGCCGACCGACTTTATAATGTTACCGAAGACAGCGCTCGGCCAAAAAAGTATATCTTAGAGATGTTTCCGTATCCCTCAGGCGACCTTCACATGGGGCACGTGCGTAACTACTCCATCGGTGATGTGATTGCTCGTTTTAATACCATGAAAGGTTTTAATGTTTTGCATCCCATTGGTTGGGATTCATTTGGGCTGCCGGCGGAAAACGCGGCTATAAAAAACAAAACTCATCCTAAAACTTGGACTTATCAGAATATTGAACGGCAAAGGCGGCAGATGAAGCGCTTGGGCTTAAGTTATGATTGGAGCCGTCAGGTTATCACCTCTGACCCTGATTATTATCAATGGGGGCAATGGATATTTCTTGAATTTTATGAGCGCGGTCTGGTTTATCGAGCCAAGTCCGATGTGAATTGGTGTCCGTCATGCGAGACTGTCTTGGCTAATGAACAGGTTGAAAGTGGTAGATGTTGGCGGTGTAATACCTTTGTGGCTAGGAAAGAGTTGGCGCAATGGTATTTTAAGATAACAAACTATGCCGAACGTTTGCTTCATGACCTGGAATTACTTTATGGCTGGCCGGAGCGGGTCAAGACCATGCAGAAGAATTGGATAGGTCGCAGTGAGGGCGCTGAAGTAAAATTCAAGGTAGCTGACAGTGGGGAAGAGGTCACTGTTTTTACCACTCGGCCCGACACTTTATTCGGTGCCACCTTTTTTCTTCTGGCTCCGGAACATCAACTGGTGGATAAGCTGGTAGGTGGAACTCCACAAGAGTCGGACGTCAACCGATTTCGCCAAAAAATCGCGGCTAAAAGTAATATTGAAAGAGTCTCTACTGAGATGGAAAAAGAAGGCGTCTTTACCGGAAAATATGTAGTTAATCCGGTCAATAGTGAGAAAATACCGATTTGGCTGGCTGATTATGTTCTTATGGGGTATGGAACCGGGGCCGTCATGGCCGTGCCCGCTCATGATCAGCGAGATTTTGAGTTCGCTCGTAAATATAAGTTGCCGATAAAAGTCGTTATCCAGCCCCATGATAAAATTATTCAATCGGAAGAAATGCTGAAAGCCTTTACAGGCTCCGGTAAAATGTCCGGGTCGGAACGTTTTAACGGTCTTAGTTCCGAGGACGGCATTAAGGCGGTTACTGCGTGGTTGAGCCATACCGATAGAGGCAAGCCGGCCGTTAACTATCGCTTAAGAGATTGGCTGATATCGCGGCAACGCTATTGGGGGAATCCGATACCTATTATCTATTGTGACGATTGCGGCATTGTTCCGGTTGATAAAAAGGAACTGCCGGTTATTTTACCTGACGATCTTGATGTAGCTTCAGGAGAGACTTTATCTTCGAAAGCTGATTTTGTAAAGACCAAGTGCCCCAAGTGTGGTGCCCCGGCTCGGCGTGAAACCGATACCATGGACACCTTCACTTGTTCATCGTGGTATTTCTTACGATTTACCAGCCCGTGGTATAAAAACGCTCCTTTTGACTCGAAGGTAGCCAATTATTGGATGCCGGTCGACCAGTATATAGGCGGTATAGAGCACGCGGTTATGCATCTCTTATACGCTCGTTTTTTTACCAAAGTCTTCACGGACGAGCACTTGATTACAACGATGGAGCCTTTTGATAACTTACTGACTCAGGGAATGGTCAAGCTCAATGGCGTCACTATGTCCAAGTCAAAAGGTAATGTGGTCTCGCCTGAGGATATTATTAACGATTATGGGGCTGATACCGCTCGACTCTTTATCTTGTTTGCTTCACCTCCGGATAAAGATTTAGAGTGGAGCCACGAGGGCGTCGAGGGCATATATCGTTTTTTGAAACGGGTCTGGGTCTTCATTTTGGAAAATCAAGGAGCGGGAGAGGGGGAAGAACATGCTCCCAGCGACTGGGACCATTGGCGGCATCTGGCCGCCCTAAAACGGAAATCTATTACTACGCCTCATCTAAGTGATAAAGACCTTAAGCTTCTCCAAATTTTGCATCGAACGATTAAACGTGTTACTGATGACGTAGCCAGGTATAATTTTAATACCGCTATCAGCGCTATTATGGAATTAGTTAATGCGGGCTATCATTACGCGCCTCAAAATGATGATGAGCCGAAAAACGGCCTGCTTTTAAGGGCTATGGCGGAAAACATTCTGCTTATGTTGGCGCCTTTCGCGCCGCACTTGACGGAAGAGTTATGGGCCAGGCTTAATTTTACATATAGCCTTCATCGGCAAGCGTGGCCGATTTATGACCTGGAATTGGCGAGGACCGAGGAAGTGACGATTGTTGTTCAGATAAACGGTAAACTTAGAGACAAGCTTAAGGCCGAGCGGGGAACGAGCGAAGAAACTTTGGAGAAAATGGCCCTGGCTTCGGAAAATATCAAACGCCATCTTAAAGGTAAAAAGGTGATTAAGGTTATAACCGTTCCCGACAAACTTATTAATATAGTCGTGAAATAACGGCGCGAGAATCTCTTTAAGGGCCTTTCGCGGCCGGACCTCGAGCCTCCGTGACGCTTTTCTCGTAGAATAAATAAACGTTTCTTAATACGTACTATTAGACTCTAGAGGTCCGGCCGAAAAGTACTGTCAGCCGGTCAATAAGGAGAACGTGGCCGAGAGCGTGAGATGCAAGGCAGACGAAAGTCGAGGTGAGGGAGCTTCATTTACAACTACAACCCCCCCCTCCCCCGTCAAGGGGGAGGGGGAGGGGGGGGGCAATGGTGCCGCCACGGCGGCAAACATAGGCGAGACGAGACCGAGGATAACACAGCAGATTGGGTTTTCGGCCACGCTTCTAGACTTTTTTGAACATTATTGTGTAGGGGCGGAGTTGAACTCCGCCCGTGAAGATAAGGAAGGTTTATGGATAAGCGCCGCATAATAGGCAATCACGGCGAAAAGATGGCGGTAGACTATCTAAAAAAGCATGGTTATTGGATTTTGGAAACGGGTTATAGTTGCAAGTTGGGTGAAGTCGATATTATCGTCAGAAATAGTGAGTTTCTCATTTTTTGTGAAGTGAAGTTAAGAAAATCCCATGCTTACGGTTATCCGTTTGAGTCGGTAAACAAAAGGAAACAAGATAAGATAAAAAGAATCGCGTCTTATTACTTCTCGTTTGTCAGTAATCGTAAGCGCAGTTGTCGTTTTGATGTTATATCCATTGAAGCCAATGGGGATGGCTATATTGTCAACCATATGGAAAACGCTTTTACATAAAAAAGCCGGCTGGGGACGGGAATATCGTGTGAGCGTAAAAGCGCTAAATGTGTAGCCAATTTTTATTTTTAAATTTGCATTGACTGTGTATACCCTAAACCCCATACCCCTATTAAAACCACCCATTGTCACCTGTTATTTATCAGCGCTTGAAAAATATTCGAGATTAGAGATTGACAAAGCTTTATTTTGTTGCAATAATTTAAAAAGTAATTTAGTTCAGGCAAGCAGGATACTTCCTCGATATTTTTCTACAATGAAGTTTCTTGCCTAAAACCCATAAGTGTAATATATGCGATTAGAAAAAATTAGTTTCGTTAATATAAGGCAACACCTCCCTCGGGTTGTTTTGTTGGCAGTCAGTCTTATTGTGGCTGTCGCTACCGTTATCGCTCTCTATTCAATTACTCAAGTCATGGATGAGGATTTTCAAAACAAATTGGACCTTTATGGTTCCAACATGGTAATCGTCCCCAAGTCCGGTAACTTGAATCTCTCGTATAATGGTGTTAATTTCGGTAACTCGCAACAGAAAAAGAAATATTTTGATGAGTCTGTTATCGCCAAATTAAAGACCATCAAAAATTCTGCCAATTTAGCTGTTATCGCGCCTAAATTAATTAATGTGGATAAGATTAAAAATCGTACGGTTATGGTTATGGGGATTGATTTCACCAAGGAATTTCGTATTAAAAAATGGTGGAAAATAGCTTCAGGCAAGAAACCTAAAGGTCCGGGTCAGATGCTTTTAGGCGCAAAGGCCGCGAGGACGCTTAAACTTAAAACCGGCAGCCTAGTGAAGATAAAGGGACAAAAGTTTACCGTAAAAGCTATTTTACGGCCGGCCGGTTCCTCGGAAGACGATCTGGTATATATAGATTTAAAACAAGCGCAAAATATCTATCATCAACCTAGGCAGATAAGTATGCTGGAGATTGCCTCTTGGTGTTATGACTGCCCGATCGAGCAGATAGTCGGGCAAGCTTCCGAGAAACTGCCCAATGCCAAAGTTTCGGCGGTTTTGCAGTCGGCTAATCGCCGCAATAAAGTCGTCAGCCAGTTTAGTCTATTTTCTCTTGTTCTTTCCATTATTATGGTAACGGTGGCGATATTAATTGTATTTACTTTTAAAGTATAATTGTTTCCTGCTACAATCGTTTCTGCCGATACAAAAAATGAAAGTAATAAAACTACTGCTAAAATTATTAATATGTTTTTCATTTGTTTTTCTTATTCATTTCAATATAACACTCCTACTACTTTTCCTTCAATATTATTAAATTTAGTTATGCAATCTTTATCTTTTATATTATTATTATCTCCTTTTGTTGTGTAGGTGCCATTTTCTATTTTAATAACTCTATGAGAGATTCTTTCATTATTACAATCATATACTACAATATCTCCAACAGATCGGAAGAGCGTCGTGTAGGGAAAGAGTGTAGATCTCGGTGGTCGCCGTATCATTAAAAAAAAAATAAAACCATAGCCATGACACAACATCATCACACAATCACACCAATTGAAAAATTAATATCACCGACCC
>CAJVYJ010000015.1 GCA_913009475.1 uncultured Actinomycetes bacterium
TTCCGATCTGAGGCGGAAATTCCCGAAAACGTTTATAACTCAAATGCCATCGAGAACTCCACCTTAACCTTGCGGGAAACGGAAAAAATCTTGTTGGAGATGGAGCTTGCTCGAAACGTCTCGCTGCGCGAAGTATTCGAGGCGAAAAATTTAGCCAGAGTCATCACCTATAAACGAAATAAAACACCAAACCATGAATTAACTATAGAGTTAATCCTCTTGATGCACCAGATGCTTATCGGTGGCATAGATGATTCTATCGCCGGACGGTTTCGTAAGCAAAATGAGTATGTCAGGGTCGGCACTCATATAGCGCCCGCGCCTGAACATGTGGAAAGGATGATTGAAGCAATTTTACTCGATTATTATAGCGATCACACCGCTTATTTTTTAGATAAAATTGCCAAATTTCATTTAGAATTTGAGACTATCCACCCCTTTTGCGACGGCAACGGCCGTATTGGCCGCGTACTTATAAATTTCCTCCTCAAGAGGCTGGGGTTTCCACGCGTCATTATCCGTAATAAAGAAAAGAAGGTTTACTATCAAGCGTTTGATGATTACCGTACCAGACAAAATACAAAAACTATGGAAAAAATTTTAGCGCCGGCGCTAACAGAGTCTCTGCACAAACGAATCACCTATATGAAAGGTGAATTAATAGCTCCGCTGTCCGTGTATATAAAAAAACACGGCCTTTCAGCCCCGGCCTTAACCAATGCCGCCCGCCGGCAGACGATTCCCGCTTTTCGGGAGCGAGGCGTCTGGAAAATCGGGCAGGATTTTCAATATAAGACTAGAAAATAGAGCCTTTTTTCTCCCCTCCACCCCTATATTTATCATTCCCGATAGTATTGGACCGAAGCCAGTCCTTCTTAAAGTTACTCTAAAGGGCCGGCACCGGAATTAAGTCAATTCGGGAATCCAGATAGACCAACCGCGTGACACCGCAACCAGCGTCTCCCAATAACGCGCCCTTGCGATAATCAATACATAGTACTAATATAATGATAGTGAACATTTGTTTGTATATACATTAAATATATATTGTATATAATAAAGAGGTGGTACTTGGATATTCTACATGTTGAATGGAACGCTAAGATTGTTGATACGATAATCAGTAAGCACAATGTATTCCCCACAGAAGTCGAACAGATATTTCAGGGGAAAACCAAGGTTAAAAGTCATAGGGGTGTTTATGTAGCTTTAGGTAAAAGCTCAAACGGAAGATTTCTTTTAGTAGTTTTCAGGAAAAAAAAGGAGCACCATATTAAGATCATTACCGCTAGGAGCATGACAAAAAGTGAAAAAAGATTGTATCGGAGATGAGAGATAATGCCAAAAAAAACTACGTTGCCTGACTTTAAAAAGATGAGCGACATCGAAATAGCTAAATTCTGGGAAGAGCATGACGCCGCCGAGTTCTGGCCAAAAATGAAAACAGAAAAAGCATTAAAAGATAAACGGCCTAAAAAAATCATATCAATGCGTTTTGACAGCGAGACTATCGAACAACTTCGTGAGATCGCCGACTCTAAAGGGCTTGGTTACCAAACATTAATCAGGATGTGGATTAAAGAAAGACTGAAACAAGAAGCGTCTTAACTTCCTCTTTTTCTTGTCATTAATTCCCAAGACTTTATAATCAATTCAAAAAAAATAACAGACCATCTCACGTTTAGGCTGATTTTTTAACCGACGCCAAAGTAACGCAACGAAAGCAACAACGTCCCCTAAAATTTAAAAAAGTTTTATTAAAATTTATAATTATCAAGAAAGGTATCCACCACCCACTCTAGCGCACCAGCCGTATCTAACCAAATATTGCCTGAAGCAACCACATAATCAACCGCTTCCTCTATACTGCCTATAGCCAGATGTTCCGGTTGTTCCTCCGGCATAGATAACATACCCATCAGAAAAAGAGGCACAAATTTATTAGATTTGAACGCCTTGATAAGCAGCTTATCGGCTTTTGTTCCGACGCCGTTTTGCTTAAAGGCTAATAATGCTTTGGGATAAATCAGACCGGGGCTGGAATCATCATTATAATTTCGCAATAATTTCTTCAGTTGGATGTCTTCATCAGTTTGCACATAAAGGTCAGCGAGCATATAGCGAAGGCCTAGATTATCAATGGGATTTAAACGCAATAAGTCAGCAAAGTGGTCGATTGCCGCCTCTTCTTCTCCCAGCCACATCAAACAAGAGGCAAGTCCGGCCCGAGCCCGCATATAAGGGCGAGTTTCAAATATACCCCAAAATTCGCCGGCATTCTCGGCAAACATTTGTGCTCCCAGCGCCCGCTCGCCGGCGGCTACGCCTTGCTCAAAAAACCCTTTGGCTTTTTCAATATCAGTACCGGCGTCATCCGCCAAAATCACATAAGCGTCGGCACAATCAGCCGATATTTCCAGTGCCTGCCGGGCTAATTTTACCCGCTCTTTACCGACAGTTCCGTAAGCCTGATAAATTATCTGTTGCGCCTTTTCCAATGGTGTCATATCATCCTTTACCACTGGAATATCACCGGCTTCCATCATATTATTTACATAGTTGTTAAGTTCATCAATTGAAGCAAAGTCCTTATCTTTTATCAGTCGGTTGATATCGGCCATTGTTTCTTCCATCACCATTCGTGCATCCGCCGGACCTTTCTTTTTCTTTGCCATAATCTTGCCTTTCACTCAACACCTATTGGGAGCCAAAGCGACTTATATTAATTAATTTAATGTAGACGGTAATATTAAACAACTGTTTTTTCTTTCACCACTGTCATTGCTGCTCCGTACGCTCATAAGGCACCGGCTCAACTGGCGCGCTACACACTCCCATTCCTCGGGCGGAGCAAGCTCCGCTGCTACACGTTTAACTTTTTTTCAATTTGGAATTGAGAAATAGGAAATTCGAATTTATTAATACATAGCCATCCGAGAGTTGATAAGTTCTTGTAAATTTCAAATCCGCAATCCGTAATTGCTCGTTTCCTGTCACTACCTACCCTCATATGCTTGTCATTCCCGACTACGATCGGGAATCCACGGCCAACCGCGCCTTTTAATACTTTGCATGCTCTAATTTCCAATGCACCTCTTTACCTGGATTCCCAGTCAAGCTGAGAATGACAAACGTAGGAATACAGGAACGCCAAACTTGATGGCATTACCTTCTAAACTTTCATTTCACAGGGGGCGAGGCACGCCTCGCCCCTACTCCATTATCACCTTATAGATTCTGCCCTGCCTTTCCCCTCGAACAAAAGGGGATTAGGGAGTGTGTTGAAATGTCTTATGTCAAGGGCTGACCCCTATTTTATCTCATAATAAATAAAGCTTGACAGCAAACATATGTTTGTTTTAGATTATATAAAATACCGGCTATTCGGTTTAAGTCTTCAAGCATAGTTTAATCAGGAGCGTTTAAAATTTTATTTACCGTAATTGCGCGAAACAATCTAAGGGTTAGAACAACAAAAGCTTACTGGCATAAGATAATAACATTCAAGCATCCGTCAATGCGCGGACTGGAAGATCAGGTTAGGAAAGCTCTGATATTACCTCGGACAATTCGCGTCAGCAAAACCGATAACAATGTTTTACTTTACTATCGAAAATATGAAGCTTATTATATATGTGTAGTCGTCAAGCGACTAAACGGCTCTGGTTTTATTATCACAACATATAAAACTGAAAATATAAAAGAAGGTAACCAAATATGGCCAAAATAAAAGTTTATTATGACAAACAAGGCAAAACTATCACCGTCTGGTTTGATGATCCGCAAACCGATTACTTAAGCGAAGAAGCCGGCAATGAAGTAATACTGATGAAAAACAAACAAGGCAAAGTCATTGGTTTTGAGCGCTTAAATTTTGATATGGAAAAAGAGAGCGACAGCTTCACCTTTGAGGCAATCGCGGTATAGTCCACCGTTTCCATAATTATTTTCCACAAAGAGTTGCCAGGGACACATTAAAATATTCGGACTGTTGCCAAAGAATAATTCGACGCGTTTATACGAACTTAAAAAAATTCTATTGGTTTTTGACCTTGTACTTTTCACAGGACTTCCCCCAAAAACCCCACCAATAAAACACAATCTTGCAGGTAGATAGTTAAATTAGGACTTTTTAGAAGTGGTTTCGCTCTTTTTTTAAAAAATGGGGGTACTTTTTGTAAGCACTGGAAAAAAGAAGGCCTCCTCTGGTATAACTTGTCTTACTACAGGTAAAGCAAGTAATATCAAAAGGAGGCTATATGGATTATAACAAAACAGCGAGAAAATTAAGAGCAAGAATAGCTAAATTTTCGGGGGAACTTTCATCCGGTCTGCCGCTAACAAGTCGTAGATTCGTAAATGAGATGATATACGGGATACAAGCTTCGCAATCGGTAGTGCTAACCAAGATAGGCAGAACCTTGGAAGAATCCGTATCCATCAAAAAAGTCGAAGAGAGGCTCTCTCGTCAATTAGGACGCGATAATCTTGGCGCAACTATTTTGTCGAATCTGTTAAGTATGGCTAAATCCCTGGTAAAAGAGGATACTTTGCTAATATTAGACCCCAGTGATATAAGAAAAAAGTATGCGAAAAAGATGGAGTATCTCGCCACCATTCGTGACGGCTCTGCTAAAGAGCTGGGAAACGGTTACTGGCTCTGTAATGCGATAGCAACCGAGATCGACGGCGACAACATCATACCGCTTGTCTGTAAGCTCTACTCTACCGTTGCCCCAAACCATGAAAGTGAGAATCGGGAGATATTAGATACCATAGATACGGTATCTAAGGCAGTAAATGGTCGGGGCATTTGGGTAATCGACCGGGGCGGCGATCGCAGGAATATTATCGTACCGCTTCTAGAAAAAAGACGGCGTTTCCTATTGCGCCTGGTAGGAAACAGGCACTTGATCAAGGCAGGAAGACCTGCTCTGGCCGGTGATATCGCCCGCACTTGCCCCTGTCCTTATAAACAAACGATAGTAAAGATGGACGGTGACAAAGAAAATATTTATCATCTGAAGTTTGGATTTAAGAAGGTATACTTTCCCGGTAGAGATGAACAGCTGGGACTATTAGTAGTTAAAGGGTTTGGACAAACGCCGATGATGCTGCTGACTACCGAGCCTGTTCGCCGTAGCCAAAAGGTGCTTTGGCATCTGATTAAAGCTTACATGAGACGCTGGGCAATCGAGGAGACTATTCGTTTTATTAAGCAAAGCTATGAACTCGAAGATGTTAGGATACTAGGCTACCGGAGCCTTCAGAATCTAATGCCACTGGTTATGGCTGCCGCTTATTTTGCGGCAGTAGTCTTGGATACTCACTTTAAACTTAAAGTAATGGTAGGCTACGCGTTAAAAGCGGCAAAGCGTCTCTTTGGCATACCGAATTTTCACTACTACGCTATAGCCGACGGTTTAAACAGCATTTTTCAGCGATGTCCGGGGAGAATCAGCTTTAGGGTTCCTCCCGTGAACGACGGACAACTCCAATTATTGGACTTTGGTCCGTGAGATCAAAAAAATTGGGGGAAGTCCTGTGAAGATCTGACCCCTTTTTTGAAGAATGGCCTGGTAACGAGGTTGCGAATTGTCAAGATTGAAGATCTGACCCCATTTGGCGTAGATATGTTCCGGATTTGCCGCCGCTTTTTTTCAATAGATATATATCGCTTACCGACATACCTCTGTCTACGGCTTTGCACATATCATAAACGGTTAGAGCCGCCACGCTGACTGCGGTTAGAGCTTCCATCTCTACACCGGTGCGATCTAAGGTTTTTACGGTCGCTCTGATGGTAATAAGAGAGTTCGCATCATCGATATCAAAATTAAAATCAACGCCGGTTATTTGTAACGGATGACACATCGGAATCAAGTCAGGTGTACGCTTGGAGCCCATGATACCGGCAACTTGGGCCACCGCCAGGACATCACCTTTTTTTATTTGTCCTTCTTTTATCAGCGCTAAAGTCTCCGGTTTCATGCTGATTACCGCCTGCGCGGTCGCTTTACGGGCGGTGATGTGTTTGTCGCCGACGTCAACCATTTTTGCTCGTCCTGATTTATCGATATGCGTTAACTTATTATCCACATTCTCCTCCGATAGTTATATTCGCTCTGTTAATACACTAAATTATACGATCAAAAAGAACAACTCTCTTTTCAGCCGCCGATTTGTGACATGGAGCGGCTGATTTTACCTTCACGTTTGTCGAATCTATCCCTGGGTTTTTCTTTGATGGCTTGTTTGATTATCGCTTTTACTTCCTCTGCATCATTGTTCTGACGCAAAATTTTCAAAACATCGATTTCACGGTCGGAAAAGAGACAGGTTCTGAGTTTACCGTCCGCGGTCAGACGGACTCGGTTACAGCCGGCGCAGAAATGTCCTTTTGACGAGCCGATAATACCAAAGCTGCCCTTGGCTCCTCTTAAGCGAAAATAACGCGCCGGTCCCGCGCCGCCGGGTGATTCGGCGTCCATGACATCGCCGAAAGCTTTAACTTTAGCCTCCAACTCTTCACCGGAGACGAATTTATCCCTATTTTTTTCATAAAAAGCCGGCATATATTCTATAAAGCGGACATGAACCGGATATTCATAGATCAGTTTGGCGAATGGTTCAAAATCATCATTTATATCTTTAAGCACCACTGCGTTGATTTTGACGGGCGTCATCCCGACGGCAAGCGCTGCTTTCAAACCGGATAAGGCCTGATTCAGCGAGCCCCAACGCGTTAATTTGTGGTAAACCGCCGGGTCAAGAGAGTCAATGCTGATATTTACCCGTCGCAATCCGGCGGCATAAAGATCTTTGGCCATCTCTTCCAGTAAAATACCGTTAGTAGTCATAGAAACATCCTCTATGCCGGGTATCGCGGTCAGGTCGGCTATCAACCCGACAACACCTTTACGCACCAAGGGTTCACCACCGGTCAGGCGAATGCGGGAGAGGCCGATATCAGCAGCAGCTTCAGCGAAAATAAGGATTTCCTCAAGCGTCAGGATGCTATCATGTGATTTGGCCTTAATTCCTGCTTCCGGCATACAGTAAGTACAACGCAGATTGCATCTATCGGTTATCGATAAACGTAAATAGTCTATTTTTCTATCATAATTATCAGTTATTCTTTGTTTGTTATCTGTCTCCATATTAGGCTCCTATACTTTCCGACAAGTCGATAAGTTACTCCACCTTGTTTACCAGGCCATAGTCTACAAATGTCAAGATTGAAGATCTGACCCCATTTTTACAGCTAGTGGTCCTCTGGCAGGTTAATAAGCTGTACTTTTACCTTTTCTCCCGCTTTTATCAGCGTCGCTTCCTTGGGCAATAAGGCAATGCCGTCCGCTCCCGCCATCGAGGTTAAAATGCCGGACCCTTGCCGCCCGTTCAACTTAACAAAATAATGACCGTCTTTTTGCTCCAACATAACCCCGAGGTGATGTTTGCGTCCGGCTTTCTTCTTAAAATCTTCAGCGGCGATAGCGTTCACCAGCGGTCGATGCAGCTTAGTTTGGCCCATCATCTTTAGAAGCGCCGGTCTTACATATTCTTCAAAACAAACTACAGCAGCCACCGGATTACCCGGCAAGGCGAATATAAGCTTTTCGCCTAATGTCAGAAAAGCCACCGGCTTGCCCGGCTTTTGCGCAACTTTCCAAAATTTCTGTTCCGCTCCCATCTCTAATAAGACGTCTTTAACAAAATCGCGCTCACCGACAGAGACGCCGCCTGTAGTGACGACAACATCGTTGACCATTGCCGCTGACAATTTAGCTTGAACATCTTCAAGAGTATCTTTAGCCACGCCAATACGGTGCGCTTCAGCTCCGGCGTTAAGCACTTGATTTAAGAGGACAAAGCTATTTGAGTCACGAATTTTACCGGGCACCAGCGGAGCACCCAGCGGTATCAGCTCATCGCCGGTGCCGAGAATGGAAACTTTAGGTTTACGCACTACCCTGACCTTGGTTCTACCGATTGAAGCCAAAACGCCGACCTCAACCGGTTGCAGCAAGCGCCCCGGACGCATGACTATACTGTTTTTAGGGATATCCTCACCGGCTAAACGAATATTTTTACCGGTGGCAAACGGTTCGGTAATGTTAACAACAACATCATCGTAAGTGGTAAGTTCGATGGGAATAACGCTATCAGTGCCGGCCGGAATAGGCGCGCCGGTCATCACCTTGATGGCGGTTCCCGGCAATACGGTTTTCTCCGATACGCGGCCGGCCGGTTGGTCGTCAATTATCTTTAACCGCGCCGGGCTGTCTTTAGTCGCGCTATCAGTATCGGCGGCCCGGATAGCGAAGCCGTCCATGGCTGAATTATCAAAAGGCGGAATCTCATCAATCGACATTACCTCCTCGTCAAGTATATAACCCACTGAACTGACAATATCGATATCCACTGCGTCTAAACGTGATGTCGACTTTAAAATTATTTCCAAAGCTGCTTCCGGTTCAATCAATTGTTAGCGCCTCCTTTTATTATGATCGCCGACCAATGACGGCAGACCGTTGGCTTAAAGCGTTTCGAAAAGCCTGTAGTTTTGCAAATAATAGTTCACTTAAATTATATGTTTCTGTAAACAAACCTTTTTCTATAAAATCTCGTCGGACCATAAGATGTAAGCATGCTACTGATTCCAGAAGAGAACGAATAGAAATTTTGATGAATTGTCGTTGTTCGGCGTCGCTTTGACTTGTAGAACCTTCAGCGATATTCAGCGCAATAGAAGTAGGAGCTCTAGTTATTTGTGATTTTAGATTGTACTCCTCACTTGCGGGTAATTTAGCTCCTGCTTTATAAATAAGATCTATATATTCCAATGCCAAACTCCAAATTTCAAGCTTTTCAAACTTGTATGCCATCTGCATTACCTTTCCTAATACTCTCCGTGCCCTTAACGGCGGTCAACTGTCCGCGGTCTGCTGTCGTTGCCACTCCCCGTGCCCTTAACGGCGGTCAGCGGTCTGTTGTCCGCTGTCGTATCCGCCCCAAACACATGTATCGCCTGTTTCTTCAGTGATACTGTTACCGTTGGATATTTATGCAGCTCCAGCCGTTGGTAAGCGTGGGCCGGCAGTTTAATAGTGAAATCAAAATCGCGATTTGACACCGATTTTTCCAGTTTAAATTGTAATAAGCAACTGTCTCCGCGATGACTGGTGCCTACAATCCGGCCGGGGAAGAGATTTTTCTTAACCCCAAAACCCAATACTTTGTCGGGCCGGATAACCATTACATCTTCCGGTCTGATGCAAAAGCCGACTTTATCTCCTACGCTCAGTTCGCTCCGAGTGCCGATTGTCGTCTTGAACCCACCGGTATCGATGACGGTGTCCCCATTGGTAATCTTGAATACATAGCCGGTAAAGATATTTTTAGCGCCGACAAACCGAGCTACGGTGCGATTTATGGGATGATAGAAAATATCGCTGCTTTTCCCGGATTGTAAAACTCGGCCCTCATCTATAATGACCATCTGCTCAGCCAACTGATAAGCTTCCTCAAGATTATGGGTGACCATGATGATGGGGATGTCGTACTGTTGTTTGATTTGACTCAAGTCAAGTCGCAACTTCTCACGGACGGCACTGTCCAGGGCGGAAAACGGCTCGTCCAGCAATAAGGCTTTTGGCTCGATGATTAAAGCCCGGGCCAGTGCCGTCCGCTGCTTTTGGCCGCCGGATATTTTTGCCGGATATATATCTTCCAGCCCCTGCAAACGCATTAATTTAAGCATCTCATCCACCTTGGAGCGCTTAGCCCAGCGCGTCAGTCCTTTGAGTCCGAAAGCGATATTCTCCGCTACGGTTAAATGGGGGAACAAGGCATATTCCTGAAGGACGTAGCCGATACGGCGTTGCCGGGGTGGTTGGTTAAGTCCGGTTTCAGAATCAAAAAAAGTCTGGTCGCCGACACGGATGCGTCCGGCATCCGGTTTGATTAAGCCGGCTAGGGCTTGCAGAGTCAACGATTTGCCGGCTCCGGATGGCCCAAAGATAACTATCATTTTGCAGTCAGCGGTAAACTTAGCTTGAAGTTTAAACTTAGGGAATACTTTTTGAATATCAACTTTAATCATGTTTACCTCTGAAATTTATAACGTCGTCGTTGCGAGAGCCAAATGCCGAGAAAAAGGAAGATAAATCCGGCTAAGGCTAATATCGCCGCCAATGAATTAGCCGCGGACCGATTGCCGGAAACAACAAAGTCATAAATGGCTAAGGGCGCGGTTTGGGTTTTGCCGGGAATATTACCGGCTATCATCAAGGTTATACCAAATTCACCCAAGGCGCGGGCGAATGCCAACAAAGTGCCGCTGGCGATGCCCCGCCAAGCCAAGGGCAGCTTTACTTGCCGAAAAATCTGCCAATTAGTCTTACCTAAGGTTTTAGCTGCGTTAATAAGCGATTTATCGATACCCTCAAACGCCGGCATCGCTGTCATAAAGAACAAAGGGAAAGCGGCAATCATTGAAGCGACTACTGCCGCCGGCCAGGTGAAGATTAAGCTGGTTCCGAATAGCGCCTTAAATACTTTATCGATAACGGTGCCGCGGGCAAAGACTACCAATAGGTAATAGCCGAGAACCGTCGGCGGCAGCGCTAAAGGTAGGGT
The DNA here is from genome assembly GCA_913009475.1 of uncultured Actinomycetes bacterium. Taxonomy (GTDB): domain Bacteria; phylum Actinomycetota; class Aquicultoria; order CAJVYJ01; family CAJVYJ01; genus CAJVYJ01. The sequence continues at coordinate 10,642 of CAJVYJ010000015.1, forward strand.
AGCGATAAGCCGGACAACATTGCGCGTTCTTAAAGCTAAACGACTGGCGGCCTCAACCAATAATAAACCTAAAATAAAGACCAGCGCGGTGCTTATTATTGATACTTTTAATGTTAACAGCAGCGGTGTTAAGTTCATGGCTTCGCCTTAGATGGAATCTTATAACCAAAACTTTTTAATATTTTTTGGGCGTCCGGCCGGCTGAGATAATCTAAGAATTTCCGGGCCTCTTTTTGGTTATGGTTGTTGTTGATGACTCCGGCCCATTGGCCGATGGGATGATAAAGGTGCCGGTTGATTAGAAGATATTTACTTTTCGAGTCTTTCAGCATTGACAGGGAAATAATGCCGGCATCGACATTGCCGGTCCTGACATAATCATATGCTTGAGCGATGTTCGCGCCCAAAACAACTTTATCTTTGAGTGCCGGCCAGAGCCCGCTTTTAACTAAAGCTTCTTGGGCCGCTATTCCATAAGGGGCGTAGCTGGGATTGGCGATGGCGATTTTTTCAATTGCCGGCGATTTTAAATCTTGCAAGGAACCGGCTTTACCGATTAGAACCAGCTCGCCTTGGGCGTAGGATTGGGCGGCGGTGATTCTGTTGCGACCGATAAGGTCATCCATATATTTCTTGTTGGCTGACAGATAAACGTCAAAAGGAGCGCCGTTTTCGATTTGTCGGGCCAAAAGACCGGAGGCGGCAAAATCGGTCTTTATTTCAATCCCGGTTTTTTCCCTGAAAGCTTTGGCTAGTTTCGGCAAGACCGGTTTGAGACTGGCGGCGGCGGCGACAGTTAATTTTGGTGTTTTCTTATTAACGGCTGAGCTGGTGGACGGCGTACAGCCCCAGGCGGACAATAATATAGCAACAGTAACAAGAGCCAAGATAATTAGTCGGTGATTAATACTTAATAATTTTTCTGGTTTGTCTTTTGTCGCTCGCATGTATTCATCACTTTCCAATTTTTGAGAATACCTTCTCATCAGCTGCCGTCAGCACTTCTTCTACGCTATGGAACTTATCTTTGGTTATTTCCAGTTTCAGTTTGACGCCGTTCTTGGTAAAAGTAATCTTATCTTCCAATTCACCACATTTAAATCGCTTATTAGACATACTAAATAGTGATTGCAAGGCGTCCGCGGTGCAGCCTCTGACTCCGGCGTCAATGGTGAAATTCTTATCTTGCAGGTCGGCTTTAAAGTGGTTCAAAGCTAAAAAGGCGGCTCTAACACCGATAGCGACACCAACACAACAGTCGCCGTGAAAATTACCGGCTTGACGGAGCATGTCAGCTAAGACATCCGCGGCCGGCATTTTAGAATAAGTATTATAAGTGCTGTTATTGTGGGCGGAGAATATACAATCCCAACCGGTTGAATAAGGCTTGATGTCGATTATCGGCGTACCGTCGACCATATCTATATTTTCCAAATATAAAATATTTTCTTCTCGTTTAAGCAATCGTGTGGTATTGAGTGAAATAGGGTTCGGCCGGGCCGGTGACCTTAAAGCAAAGACGCCTTTGGCTTGATTTTCTCCTCCGTGGCGCCGCGGTATTACTTTAAGACGGTCGCGACGGGCTTGGTCCATCCAACAAAGAACAAAAACATGGCTGTGTTTATCGATTCCGTCCAGCGTGTCGGTGAACTTAGCCTCTATATGGGCCTGGGCCTCAACGCCTTGCAGCGGCATCTTAGCAGTGTCAATAATCGGTGAAACAATCTTTCCAATAACTTTTAGCTCAAATTTATCTTTCATCATCTTCCTTTACCGATTGCCAATTAAAACAAAAAAAGCTGACCCGTACCAGGTCAGCCATCGCTTATTCTCCTTTCCAAGTACGGGAGGCAAAACAGTTTCCCATCTTACCCTATCGGCTCTAACCCTTAGCCTCATATTAATGAAACATTAGGATAACAAGCTCGGAGATTAATATTTAATTAACTATATAATAATAGGATATTAAAGATACGTCAAGTAAGATTGGGGCAAAAGGTCGAAGCTCCAGTGTTCCGGTCGAAAAATCACAGCGGTCGGACATTGTGGAGGCGGGGAGTGGGGAGATAAGCCCTCTTTATAGTATTCTTGACGGGGGATGGTGGGGGTGTGAAATCTATTTTTCCATTCTCCAGCCGCTTTTTCAAGGGGCCGGGGAAGATTGTAAGATAGTAGATAAATCAGCGGGTATTGCGTTATTATATAGTTAGTGAGCAAAAGAACGAGAAAATTAAGCCGGTCGATATAAGAAGGGAAATCGTGCCAAAAGCAAAAGTCTTAGTTACCGGCGGCGCTGGCTTTATCGGCTCTCATCTGGTTGATCTCTATTTAGAGAGCGATTATGAAGTAGTAGTTATTGATAATCTGGCCACGGGCAAGAATGAAAATCTTAATTCGGACGCTAAATTTTATGAGATGGATATCACCTCGCCGGAGCTGGAGGATTTCTTTAAAAAAGAGAAGTTTGATTTTGTTAATCACCTGGCGGCGCAAGCCAGCGCCAGAGACGCGATTATAGAACCTATCTTTGACGCTAAGACCAATATTATCGGCACGATTAATGTTTTAAAAAACGCCGCTCGCACTCAGGTAAAGAAAGTTATTTTTTCTTCTTCCGTAGCTATCTACGGTGAACAGGAGTATCATCCGGCGGCTGAGGACCATCCTATCCATCCGGTTAATCCTTACGGGGTTTCCAAGGCGGCCGCTGAGAGTTATGTCAGTTACTATCATCAGCACAACAATTTAAACTATACGATATTTCGTTACGCCAACGTCTATGGGCCGCGGCAAGATCCTTTTGGCGAAGGTGGTGTAGTGGCCATATTCGTTCAAAAGATACTTGCCGGGGAACAGCCACTGATAAACGGAGACGGTCGTCAGACACGGGATTTCATCTATGTCGGTGATATCGCGCGAGCTAATCTAATAGCTACCGAATCCAACGTGACCGGCACTTTCAATTTATCCAACATCAAAGAAACATCCATATTGGACCTCTTTAACTTAATTAAAGACATTTCTCAAAGTTCATTTGACCCTCTCTTCGGTGAAATCAAAGCCGGCGACCAGCGCCGTAGCTTGATAGACAGCAAGTTGGCTCGCGAGCGATTAAACTGGCGGCCCCAGACTGACTTGGTGGAGGGTTTAAAGAAAACAGTAGAGTTTTTTCAGGCTTGTAAATAAAGCCATTAACCGATATTTTATCGCCACGAAGCTTATTTTTGATTTGACAAACCGACAGTAACCGCGTTATTCTTTGTTCAGTATTTGAACAATGTTTTGAGGCGTAAAAATATGTTTGTCATTCTCAGCTTGGCTGGGAATCCATGGCCCACTGTGTTTGTCATTCCCGGCTCCGATCGGGAATCCACGGCTCAACTTGAATTAGGATTTTTTTATCCCCCTTTACAAAAGGGAGACTAGGGGGGATTTCGCAAGGAGAGACTGCTAACGCCTAACGCCTTACGACAAAAAGAATGCTTGACGATAAAAAAGGTTCACATGGACAAAAAAGAGGAAAAAATAAACGATAACCACGCACTCCGCGACCTTAAAGTCTTGGAAGAAATCGATAAAGACCCGACTATCTCTCAGCGCGATTTATCCCAGCAGCTCGGGGTGGCGCTGGGTATTACCAATTCACTAATAAAAACCTTAGCGCGAAAAGGCTTGGTTAAAATCAGGGGTAAAAACAATCGCTCTCTGACTTATCACTTGACCCATGCCGGTGTTCTTCATAAGAGTAAATTAGCGATGCAATGGACACTCAATACTATTGGTGATTATCGGCGTTTACGCGGAGAAGTATCGGGAAAGTTGTCTCTCTTGGCTGCTGAGGGTCTATCTAAAATCGGTATCTACGGTTCTAATGAGTTGGCGGAGATCGTCATATTAACGGCGGCGGAAGCCGGAGTGGAACTCATTGGTATTGCCGATGCTGAGCCGGAGCCGGCAACATTAGCGAATTTTCAGGTCGGCTCATTGGAAGAGCTGCTTAAGTCAGCTCCCGACGCTCTAGTTAATTGTACAGGCAGCGACCTAAAGTCAGAACTTGCCCATTACACCGACGCTAAAGATCTACCGGTCTTTGATTTAATCGAGTAAAAGCATCAAATGTGTAGCCGCAAAGCTTGCTTTGCCTGGGAATATTAGAGATATGTAGCCGCAAAGCTGGCTTTGCCAAAATTAAAAATTGAACTATATCGAGCATTGGAGCATTAGAACCGACGCCACGCGTCTCATTAGAACGTGATAGATTATTTTAAGCTCTAATCTTCTAATCTTCTAATCTTCTAATCTTCTAATCTTCTAATCTTCTAATCTTCTAATCTCTATTATCTATTGCTCTGGCGCCGCTTCACGGCACCCAGCCTCCGGGTCCTGTCTCCGCTTCTGTCCCGTTGTGCTTGCGCGCTACACATTTCCCGACCCACTTTACACTTGTCATTCCCAACTCGATTGGGAATCCATGGTTCAACTTGATTTTGGATTTTCTTCCCCCTATCTTAAAGGGGGAGGGTTGGGGTGGGGGTGAACTGTAAAAAGTGAAGATCTGACCCCAATTTTTCGAAATGGCCTGGTAGTGCCATTGCGAAATGTCAAGATTGAAGATCTGACCCCATTTGCCATAAAAGAAAAGTAGAAAATGATAAAATTGAATGTCAAGCTGCCGTTTATAAAAATAGCGTTTGATAAAATCCTGGTGCTGATATTACTGCCGCTCGCCTTGCCGCTGGGCCTCATTATTGCTATATTTATTACGTGTGAGTCATTAATAACCAGGTCAAGTCCATCGATATTCCACCGCGAAACTCGAGTTTCGGCCGGACGGCCCTTTACTCTCTATAAATTTCGCATCCTGAAATCAGCGTCTCTGGAAACAAAGATTACCGCCGGAGCCAATCCGAAAAATTTGGAAAATATTCCGACCAATCTAAGCATTGTTGGTAAAATACTTAAAAAATTCGGTTTGGATGAGCTGCCTCAGTTGTGGAATATTCTAAAAGGTGATATGAGTTTTGTCGGCCCTCGTCCCAAACCGATTCCCGAATACGAGGCACTGCTGGCAGCGGGTTATAATTATCGCCGTTATCTGCGGGCCGGCTTGACCGGCGCGGCTCAAATCATGAAAGGCACCAAACGTACGGCCGACCAAGAATACGCGGCAGATCAAGAATATCTGCGACAATGCCGGGACTTACAGCCGCTGAAATTATTATTTATAGATATCGGTATTTTAATTAAAACATTGGGAGTAATGCTTAAAGGCAGCGGGGAATAAAGTAGTAAAAGTCTGAAGTTTGTCATTCCCAACTCACCTTACGCTCTTGTACTATTCTGGCATCCAAACGTTTTGAAGCCATTCCGAGGTCTGTTTTTTACGGCCGAAGAATCTATCGAATCTCCTGAAAACTTGACAGAGCAAAAATAATCAATTATGATATTGTTCAGTAATTGAACAATCAATAAAATTTGCCGATAAGTTTAAGAACAAGCTTAAATTTAGAAGGAGATTTGAAGATAAAAATGGCCAAAGCGAAATGGTATGTCGTCAACACCAATCCCCGGTGTGAAGAGTTGGTTGCAACGCTACTAAAGAAAGAGGGTCTTGAGGCGTTTCTGCCAAAAATCAAAAATCATCGCCAAAAGATGGAGCCGCTTTTTCCCGGTTACCTTTTTATCAAGCTGGATTTCAATCACACTAATTGGTCCAAGATCAATTTTTTGCAGGGCGTCCGTAAACTGATCAGCTTTGGCGGCCGGCCGATTTCCGTGCCGGAAAAAATAATTAATCTTATCGGCTATGGTGTGGCCAAACGCGGTTATGCAATGGAAAAGTTAAACTTGTGTCCCGGCGATCGCGTTAGGTTTAATAAGGGCCATCTGGCCGGCTTAGAGGGCAAGTTCACCGGTGAGGTATCAGGCAAAGAACGTGTCAAAGTGTTATTGGAGACTATTTATCGGCCGTTTACAGTGGAAACGGACGCAGCCATGTTAAGCAAGGTCGGTTGATTAGATTTTTTCTTCCCCCTTGTCAAAGGGGGACTGAGGGGGATTTTGTAAGGGCTGACCGCTGATGATAGGCGGGGGCATAGCAGGATGAATGTTAAACAAGGTGTAACGTGAGGCGTGAACATAGTTTATATTTGTCAATCCCGACCATCTTATGTTTGTCATTCCCGACTCCGATCGGGAATCCATGGCCAAACGTATTTTTGATTTTTATAAGCGAAATGCATAGCCATTGGAGACAAACTCTGCTTGTGGATGACTAAGCAGTACGCGATTATATTTAAAAAGTGACAGCGAACAAGCACCATAGTAAGATGTACGCAAGGTCCGTTAATCGTTATTAAAAGAGACGGAAATGGCGGAGCTTGTCTTGTAGAGACTGACTGCTGACAATTGACAGCCGATCGCCTAAAGTGCAAGAAGCGAATATTTTGCAATCCTGCGCCTTATGGTTGTCATTTCCGCCCTTTCTCACTGTCATTCCCGCGAAAGCGGGAAACTATGGTCCAATTTGTAATAGTCATTTTCCTCAACCTGTTGCTTAACAGATAGGTTTAGAGTAATGTTAATAGTGAGGTGAACATTGATGGAAAACATTATCGGTATTAATGAGGTAAGAATAAATCTTTCATCTTTGCTAAAAGAACTGGCGAAAAAAAAAGAGCCAATTATAATTACTGCCAAATCAAAACCCCGGGCCGTGTTGATGGATTATGATGAATACAGGGACATTGTCCGGTCTAAAGAAAAACAAGACCGCCTCATATTAAAAACAGCAGTCGATAAGGCCAGAAAAAAAGCTAAAACTGCCGGATTAACCGACGAAGATGTGAAGGCTGAAATAAGAGCGTTAAGAAACGGATGAAAGTTGTTTTAGATACTAATGTTATTATTTCCGGTTTAATCACATCCAATGGGGCGCCCGCGGAAGTTATTGATTTTTGGATTAATGGTTTTATAAATGTTGTCAGCAGTCCACCGTTGATACAAGAAAGCCTTGAAGTTATTGTTCGCCCCAAATTTAAATCATTAGGTACTATTGATGAACGTTGTGATTTAATTAAGAAACTTTTTGTCAAGTCGGAGATAGTCATACCTACTCGGATTTTAACAGCCATCCCTGAGGATGAGGATGATAACCGTGTTTTAGAATGTGCCGTAACGGCGGCTGTGAGCTACATTATTTCCGGTGATTTTCATCTAAGAAAATTGGGAAGTTATGAGGGAATTAAAATACAATCTCCGGATGAGTTTTTAAAGGTCTTATGATTTCGTTATTTCACCCCCCCCCCTTTTTTTTTGTCAAAGTGGGACTACGTTCTCCCTCCCCCTTGACGGGGGAGGGCTGGGGTGGGGGTGAGAGATGTCATTCCCGACCCACTTTACGTTTATATCGCAGAGCAGCGTGTAGGGAAAGAGTGTAGATCTCGTTGTCCGCTGGATCATTCACAACACAAAT
>CAJVYJ010000016.1 GCA_913009475.1 uncultured Actinomycetes bacterium
TTTTTTTTTTTAATGATACGGCGACCACCGAGATCTACACTCTTTCCCTACACGACGCTCTTCCGATCTAAGAAAAATTGCTGCCGTTGGCTGAGATAGTGACGCCGAATATAGGTGAGGCGGAAGCTTTGACTAACCAGAAGATATCTAATTTCGATGAGATGAAAATAGCGGCGCAGACGTTACGCGAATTGGGAGCAAAAAACGTTTTTTTAAAGGGCGGACATCTTGGCGACGGCGCTACGGATATCCTACTTAGTGACGATAATCTCAAAATTTTAAGAGGCGAGCCTGTTAAAGACGGACAAGTTCACGGTACCGGCTGTATCCTATCGTCGATTATCGCGGTTGAACTGGGCAAGGGAAATTCGGTCTTATCGGCGGCGCTAAAAGCTAAAGCGATGGTTAACCTGGCGATAAAGCACTCGCTTAAGATCGGACGGGGTCATAACGTCGCTGATTGGGAACGAATGTAATTCCGGTACGAGGCTCTCCAAAAAAATCTTTGACATCTTCAAACAATCAAGAATATAATAAATCAACAAATAAACCCTAACCTTCGAGGGGACACCATGAAAGCGATCGTCTCTGATTCCAAGTTTTATCTAATCCTTTTCGCCTTACTGGTTCTAACAACTCTTTTTTCCTTATCTTTATTGGTCTCGCCGCCGGCCTTAGCTCTGGACAGCTCTGTCACTACCGCCACCGCTGATCAGTATGATCCGGCCATCTACGGCGACAAAGTGGTTTGGCGGGACGATCGCAACTATAGTACCAATGGCGCCGATATCTATATGTATAATCTGACTACCGGGGTGGAGTCAGCAATCACTACCGCCACCGATGGTCAGAGCCATCCGTCTATCTATGGCGATAAGGTGGTTTGGTCCGACAATCGCAATAATAGCACCAGCGGCGCTGATATTTATATGTACAATCTAACTACCGGGGTGGAGTCGCCTATTACTACCGCCGCTGTTGATCAGTATCGTCCGGCCATCTACGGCGACAAGGTGGTTTGGGAAGACAATCGCAACGGCAACTGGGATATATATATGTACAATCTAACTACCGGGGTGGAGTCGCCCGTCACTACCGCCACCGCTAATCAGAAATATCCGGCCATCTACGGCAATAAGATTGTCTGGGAAGACAATCGTAACGGCAACTACGATATCTATATGTATAATCTGACTACCGGCGTGGAGTCAGCAATCACTACCGCCACCGATGATCAGCAAAATCCGGCCATCTACGGCGATAAGGTGGTTTGGCAGGACAAACGCAACGGCAACGCTGATATCTATATGTACAACCTGACAACCGGGGTAGAGTCAGCAATCACCACCAACACCGCTGCTCAATACAGACCGGCCATCTACGGCGACAAAGTGGTTTGGTACGACTATCGCAACAGCGGTACCAGCGGCACTGATATCTATATGTACAACCTGACTACCGGGGTGGAATCGCCTGTTACTACTGCCACCGCAAACCAGTCTTCTCCGGCCATCTATGGCGACAAGGTGTTTTGGACAGACTATCGCAACGGCAACTATGATATTTACATGAACACCCTGCCAACCACCCCCAGAGCTATGGCCGGCACCCAGGGCTGGGATAGCGGCATCGGCAATTGGGACTGGGCGGGCAGTAAAGTCGCCTCCGGCGACTTTAACGGCGACGGTCTGATGGACTTGGTGGCCTTCTACGGCTACGGCGCTACCAGAGAGACTAAAGCTTGGGTTTTTATCAATGACGGCCACGGCGGTTATGATTCTCCCGTAGTTTGGTGGGATTCAGGGCCCAACAACTGGGACTGGGCCGGTACCAAGTTAACCGTAGGTGATTACAACGGCGACGGTTTGGCCGATATCGGCGCTCTCTACGGCTATGCCGCTCAGCATCAAACTAGAGCTTTTATCTTTACTTCCAACGGCACCAATGGTTTTAACGCTCCCGGTACTTGGTGGGACTCCGGTCCCGGTAACTGGGACTGGGCCGGAACTAAGTTAACATCAGGTGATTATAACGGTGACGGTGTCGATGACATCGGGGCTCTTTACGGTTACGCGACTGAGCGTCAGTCACGCGCCTTTATCTTTACTTCCAACGGCACCAATGCTTTTAACGCTCCTACTACTTGGTGGGACAGCGGTCCCGGCAATTGGGACTGGGCCGGTACCAAGCTAAGCAGCGGTGACTATAACGCTGATGGGCTAAGTGATATGAGTGCTTTATACGGCTATGCCGCCCAACATCAAACCAGAGCTTTTGTCTTTACTTCCAACGGCATCAACGCCTTTAACGCTCCTACTACTTGGTGGGACTCAGGTCCCGGCAACTGGGACTGGAACGGCTCCACCCCGCTTAGCGGAGATTTCAGCGGCGACGGCCAGGACGACTTAGCCGTCTTTTACGGCTATAGCGGCAACCAAACCAAGATCTGGCAGTTCGACTCTAACACTACTACTTTTGCCGCTCCTTATGCCGCCTGGGACTCAGGCGCGGGTAATTGGAATTATGCCAACAGTAAAATCGTCTCCGGTGATTTAAACAGTGACGCTAAAGCCGACATATCCGCTTTCTATAACTATCCCGGCTTACAAACAAAAGTTTTTAATCTGAAGTAGGCTTAATGGGGTCAGATCTTCAATCTTGACAATTTATTAACGGGGATGGGCTATGGGTGATGAGACCCATCCCTGCATGTTCTTACACCTTACACCCATCCGTCTTGGTCCTAACCCTCAAAATCATAAGGCGCCAGATAAACTGGCGCGCTACACATCTACCCTCGCCCCTCAACGTCCTGCTCTTCCACCACTGTCATTCCCGACTCCGATCGGACACCCGTAATATTAAGAAGCATTAAATAGTCTTAAATGGGAATAATGATTAAATCTGTTCGATGTTATTGTTATGAAAAATTAATGTTGTAAATTGTCTGCTATTATTAATTAATCGCCTAGAGTTCCGGGCGAAAAGTACCGTCGGCCGGTCAATAAAGAGAACGCGGCCGAGAGCCCGAGATGGTAGGCAGCCGAACGCCGAGATGAGGGACGCGTACATTTTGGTACGTGACCGAAAAGAGGCGGAGGATAACACCGCAGATTGGGTTGGCGGCCGCGCTTCTAGGCTGAAAGTGGCGGCTTTTGATTAAAGAAAGTAGGAATATGGCTTTTAAGAGTTTTAGGGAATATCTGTGGTTTGAAACTGAAAAGCGTCGTGATTTTGTCAATATCACTCCGCAAATAGAGGCATTAATCCAGAAAAGTGGGATTCAGGAGGGGCTCTGCTTAGTCAACGCGATGCATATTACTGCCAGTATTTTTATCAATGATGCTGAAGACGGGTTGTTGCAAGACTTTGACCGCTGGCTGGAGGAGCTGGCACCCCACGAACCGGTGACAAACTATAAGCACCATCTGACTGGTGAGATAAACGGTGACGCGCATCTAAAAAGAACTATTATGGGACGAGAGGCGGTCATAGCCGTTACAGAAGGCCGACTTGATTTAGGCCCATGGGAACAGATATTTTACGGTGAGTTTGACGGGCGCCGCCGTAAACGGGTTATGGTAAAAATTATCGGGGGTTAGCTCCTTGGGGACGTTCCTCAAATTCTACAAATACTTACTTCGGCTTTTCTTTCCTTTCGTGGATCTTACCGGATAAGCCTAGAATCTTCTCCTGATAATGCTTAAAGACTTAAAGTTCCTGTCTTTGAAATATCATTGCGCTCATTAATAGGAGTACAAACACAAGTAGTAGTGATATAACTATCGGCCAAAAGCTTACAGATATCGTGGCATTGCCTGAAACAATATCATTTGCTTGATTGATGATAGCACCGGGAGAGTATTTTGTAAGACTTTTTGTGATACTGGGCAGCAGCGATAGGATAAATAAGGCAATAAGGGCAAGTCCGCCGGTGGCAATTTGGTTAGCGAAAATAGTGCTAAAAAATAACGTAATGGAAATTATTAAAATCATGTACGCGGCGTAATCTAAAGTACCTAAGGCAAAGTTATTAAAACTTACATTTTTAAAAAGAAACATTGTATATATATAACAAACAACGCTGCCGATAATTACTGATACTAAAATTATTACGGTTTGTGCAACAAATTTAGAAATAACAATCCAGGCTCTTGAGATAGGTTTGGTAACAACTAGCGTAAGCGTGCCTCTGGATTTTTCTTCGCTCATTAGACCCATGGTAAATAAAATTATTGCCAGCATTCCTATCTGAGAAAGGTTTTTAAAATATTGGAGGAATGAATCGACAGCGGTTTGCGGCGGGATATTTATTATGATGCCTTGTGATTTTAACTGAGACTTGAAAAGATCGGGAAGAATTTTAACAACAATCGGGCTAAGCATTCCAAAAAATAAAAAAATAAGAGGAATTACCCAAATCCTATATGTCTTAATAATTTCTTTGAATTCTTTTTTCAGAAAAGTGAGGTTACTCATTATTATCAACTATTTTAATAAATATATTCTCAAGAGAAGGCTCCACTATTTTAAAGTAATTGAGGCGAAGACCTGAGTTTGCTATAAGAGAAAGTAACTCAGATTGTCCCTTTTTCATATCATTTGGTTTTATTTTTAAGACATTATCATCGGAGACAACATCTATCACCCAAGCATAGCTGTTTAACTGCCTCACAAAGTCCTTGGGGTCAGAATCAAATTCGAGTTGAAAAGACTGTTGCGCATATTTTTCCTTTAACGAATGAATGTCTGATTCAATCATATCCAGTATCTCTTTGCGTCCCATAGGATCAAGAGCGGAAGTGGGTTCGTCAAGAAATAGGACCTCCGGATCATTTACTAATTTTGTTTTTAACTTACTACTTGTTATTTGAAAAATATTTCCAATAAATGTCAAATATTCTCTAGCAGTCATCCATCCATAAAATACCGGTGTTTCAGGCAGATAACCTATCTTTTTTTGGATTTCGTGCAATTTAGTATTAATGTTGAGGCCAAGAATATTTGCTGTTCCCGATGATGGTCGTGCCAGGCCTACCAATAACCTTAGAGTGGTAGTTTTACCGGCGCCATTGGGGCCGAGGAAGGCAAAAATCGCGCCTTTTTCAACTCTTAGGTCAAGATGATCAAGGGCATAATTTTCATCAAATTTTTTAGAAAGGGCTAAGGTCTCAATCGCCAACATTTATGGTTTCTTTTCTCCCGGCAACTAAGTAGATTATTGGTCCAATCATGTTTAATAAAATGATAATAAATAACCAGAGAATTTTATTTCCACCGGTAACTGTCTTTCTTTTTGACAAGTCAACTAAAGCGTAGATCATTAGCGTTAATTGAATAACTAAGAGAGGAAGTAATAGCGGAATAAGTTCATAAATATTCAAATTTAGCTCCCTGGAGCTTGAAATCTATTTATACAAGTTCAAATTTATCAGATTATGAAATATAGGTCAAAATCTGTCCTGTTAGAAGTGGGTGATGGAGCGTAGAAATGAGAGAGCTAGGGGAGATAAGAGCGTAAAACGTGTAGGGGCGGGCCTTGCGCCCGCCCGTATAGATTTTGGTAGCGACATCTTCACCCCCACCCCAGCCCTCCCCCGTCGAGGGGGAGGGAGAAATAAGTGAACCGTGTATTCTCGCTAACACCGGAATGACAAACTTAATAACAATGGAAATAACAGTGGTAGCCGGGGAGATGTGTAGCGCGTCAGTTTATCCGGCGTCTCGTGACTTTATTTAAAAAAGCGGGAGACAAACTCTCGCGCTACAAGCTCCTCCGATTACCAGGAGCCTGACCTGATTGAAGAGTTAGGTGGATGAAATATAATATATGAAAAGTTGTAGGGGCGGGCCCCCGTGCCCGCCCGTGAGACGAAGGCCGTAAATCATAAATTGTAAATCGTAGACCAGAAGGTTTGTCGCTGAGCAGATGCATTATCCCGATTAACGATTTCGATTATCGATTTACGCGAGGGAAAGAAAAAGCTCAGCGAGGATGTAAATTGTAAATCGACGGCCTGTAAAGCCGGCCTAATCGGGGAGCGAAAGAATAACCCTCGCTAACGCTCCGAGAAATATAGGGGACGTTGGTTGCGATTGTTGCATGCTTGATTGGTAACTATATTAATTAGAGAGTGAGTTATAATGCGGGCAATTATTTATCTGTCAGGCCCCGCGGGAAACCAACGGCCACCAATCTGAAACTCGAGTTTCAGATGTTTGTTTTTGCAGCTAAGAGATGGTGAAAAATGTGAAGATGGCTTGGATTGTCAGTTCAAACAAAAAAATCACACGTAAATTGTAAATCATAAATCGTGGACCAGAGTGCTTACAAGGGGATGGATGGTAGGAAGCCAGGCGGCTATAAGTAGAGCGTATGCTTTATACGTGACGCGCATAGCCGCCGCCGGCTGACAACGCAGAAAACGGGCGTAAATCGTAAAACGTAAATCGGGCACCAGAAGGTTTGTCGCTGAGCAGATACTAGGAAGACGCAAGCTTCCTGAGGGGAACATACATTTAGGTATTTGACCTGATGAAAGTTTGCAGGCTGACAACGTAGATGCCAGCGACAAACCTTCTGGTGGGCGATAGTGGTTTTGAACCGCTGACCTCCGCCGTGTGAAGGCGGCGCTCTCCCGCTGAGCTAATCGCCCAAAAAAGCCGGATAATAATAAAATATAACATCCGCTTAAGTATTATAATATTAACAAAATTTTGTCCTTGAGGTAAGCAAAATTAATGGCATCAACGGCCGATAAAGTAAATTTATTGAGCAAAGGCGGCTACGTAGTGGGCGAGAAGCTAAAAGTAATAATCTTTGGCGCGACCGGTAGTATGGGCAGGTGCTTGATCCCGGCCGCTTTGGAGCGTGGTTTTCAAATAAGCGTTTTTGTCAGAAACAGCGCCAAACTTGAAAAATTATTCGCCGGCAAAATAATCGGGCGGCTTAATGTTTGTATCGGCGATGTGTTTGATTCGGCGGCGGTTACTAAGGCTTTGGCGGGTCAAGCGGCGGTTGTTAACGCGGCCGCCCACCGGACAGATCGGCGTGAATTTGAAAATATTTGCCGCGCGGTTATCACTGCCGCTGATAAAGAACTAATAAACAGCCGCCGCTTGTGGCAGTTTGGCGGGCTGCCCGGCCTCGATGTGCCGCATACTAAAATTATGGGAACTGATTTGCCGTTTATGCCGGGTATCTTTAAGAGCCATAAGGTCAATTATCAACTATTAAAAGAGACTGAGCTGGATTGGTCGTTTATCTGCCCTGGGCCGATGTTCTATGCGGGCGGCAATGTACCGGCGGAAAAAATTTATGTAACTGAAGGGGTGATGCCGTATTCGGTTGCCGGCTGGACCAAGTGGCTGCCAAAGATCGCCCATCCCTTTATCATGCGTTCGCATCTTGAAAAATTAGCCATCTCTTATGAGGATGTGGCTGCGTTTATCATGAATAACATGGAGCCCAATAGTTCGTATTCCAAGAAAAGAATCGGCATAGCCTACAAGCGCGGTTAGAATCCTAATTTTTCTCTGACTAGTATTAAGCTGATACGCTCTTTAGTCATCTCTGTCTCGATGATTACTATTTTTGAGACATGGCTGCGCATACCCATAGCTTGGACGCGTTTATCCTCCAGCGGGAAGACAAATTCACGAATGCGGTTAACACCGTCGTTCCAGGTAGGTACGATCTTGTTAACACCAGTGACTAATATTAATTTCTTGGCCGCGAAAGGAAAGGCGCCGACGCGGCTGCCGCTGGCGTCAGCCGCGAACAACTCGCCTGTTTCAGCGATAGCGTTAACACTGGCGAAAAAGTAGTCGGCGGTAACCGCTTTACGCATTAGTTCCATCCGCCGCATCTGGTTCGACTCATTTAGCGCCGCCGCGTGCAGATTATTATATTTCTCCGGATGATTCTTCAAATATTCTACAAAGCCGATCTCCGCCAGGGTAGTTGATGAGCCGTTCATCACCTCGGCGCCTATGGGAACCTTACTAAGAACGGCATCCAGTGCCTGGGTGCGGTCATCAACTATGCTTACTTCGGTGCCTCGGTTTCTTATAGCGGCAGCCGTACTTTGAATCGTCTCTTCACTGGGCATAGAATTAAAATCCATTTTTATCTCCTTTTTTATGTCTGTTTACGATTTATATATGCCAAAACCAGCCGTTACCGACTGATTGCTGTTTGATTTTACCTACTTTTACCAGTTCATCCAGTTCTTTTTTAGCTTCCGATTTGGTTAGGCTAAAAGTCTCCGCGACCTCTTGAGTAGCCACCCGCTGCCATCTCTTTATAAATGAAAGAATACCTTTTGGTTGGTCGGCCTTGATTGTGCCGTTGGTAAATCTATCGATGACGGCTGTGAAATCATCAAAAGGATGATAGCCATGCAGCAGTATCTCGTTATTTCCACCTGTAATCAAAAAAGTAGGGAAGCCGGAGATGCCGCGGCCACGGGCCTCTCGGAGGTCATCATCAAACGCTTGCTCGGCTTTACCGCCGGCTATATCTTGGGCCAGTCGCTCGACGTCCAGGCCGACCTCGGCGGCCAGTTCTTTTTGTACTTTAAGCTGATGTATGAATTTATGCTCGGCCGCGGCGCCCTCGCGCAGGCGTCGCAAGTAATTATCAGCTTTTTCCCGGGATTGAAACTCAGCGGCTTTATAGGCGATACTGGCCGGATAAGTGGATTTAAAATCATTTGTTGAATCAAGAAAGATGCTCTCATCGACGGGCATGCCGTGTCTTTCACTTGCTTCCCGCCAGTGGGGGGCCACCTGAGCCATAGTGCTTATCTGATTTCGTGGGTCATAAAAATCGTCCATATCTTTTACTAACCCGCCCATCTTGTACTCAACGCTGATTTGTTCGCCATAGACTTCCTGAAGCCGGCGAATGATAGGTTCCGAACCCCAGCACCAAGTGCAGTAAGGGTCGGTGTATGAGGTTATTTTTACTTTAGCCGCTGTCATCTTAGATAATTTTCTGTCTCGTGTTTATAACGCCGTTTAACTTTTGACTACTGATAAAACAGTTATTAAGCGGTCTATGTAACTTATATCCTTTATCGCTTCTCTTAAAACTTACCAATCACTATCTCTTCTATTATCGAGGATTCCAGAGCCATAATCCCGCCTCGCTCTTTACATTTTTCCGCTGTCATCGGTCTTCCGCTCTCGGTCGTACCTTTCTCAATCTCCCCCGACCCCTCTTTAGCAAAGAGGGGAAAAAGCGCTTTTTCTTCCTCCTTGTCAAAGGAGGATTTCGTCTTTTTCATCTTGCTTTTTTAAGAGTTCTCGGTAGCCGCAAAGCTTGCTTTGCCTATTCATTATCAGAGCAAGCTCTGATGCTACACGTTTTATTCTTTCACGCTTTACACTCTTAAACCCTCACGGTTTTTCCACCCTCCCCTCTCTACGCTCATAAGGCTCACCAATAACGTAGAGTATTGGTAATTATACTATAAAAAATATAGCATCAGCAAGAAGATAGTTTATTTTTGCGTTATAATTATATTAAGACGGCGTGTAATCAAGGAACCAATGATGGATAACCATGGTAAAATAGAGTCTAAAAACAATTTACTTTGCCCCATGGTTGCTACCATAAAACTGGTTGAAAAGAAGTGGACTCTTCTTATTATTCGGGAGCTCTCCCAAAGTAACTCGCGCTTTTGTCGCTTGCAAAAAGAGATAGGCAATCTTAACCCTCGTACCTTGTCGTCGCGCCTGCGGGAATTGGAAAACGAGGAGATAATATATCGCCATGTGAAAAGAGAGACACCGCCCTGGGTAGAGTACGAATTGACGGAAAAGGGCAGGGACTTATTGTCAGTCTTGAATGCTATGGGCGCCTGGGGCGAAAAATGGGCTAAGTAACTACAATTTTTATTCCTCTGCTGTTTGGCCGCTATTTATCTGGGAATATTGTTATTAAATATTCCTTTGGAGGCTGATAGAAAATCAAAAAGATAATGGCGGCTGCCACTGCTCTTTTATTATTAGTTATTCTAAAGCCGACTTTGTCTCTGGGAAATCTCAACGTGAGCGGCAATGTTAAAAGAGAGGTTCTCCCCTTATATCGCCTTTTTAAGGTCAAGAACGCTTCTGTTCACTATTTGATAGTTATTGACACTTCGCTTAGCATGGCTTCCAGTTTTGGCCAAGTCAAAGACGCTTTAGCGTCGCTGACTGAGTCTTTGGAAGTGGGCGACAGCGTCTCGATTATTGGCTTCGACAACCGTCCCAAGCTTATATATCACGGAAAAGTCAAACGGCCGATAAAACAATTGAGTGAAAAATTACCTAGCTCTCCCAATCCCAAAGGACAAAAGACGGATATTGGCGCCGCTCTTGATTTGGCGGTTAAACAGATCAAAGACACCCCCGCCGATCTTCAACTCATGTTTTTCTTAACCGACGGCAAAGATGAACCGCCGGACTCAAGTCGGTATAAACAAGGTACGGAGACCGGTTGGCGACAACTTAAAAAAAGAGTTGGCGCGCTAAGAAATAAGACCATAAAAGTCCATGGCATCGGTCTTAACGCCAATACTGATATAGACCTTTTACGGCAAGTATTCCCCGACAGCAGCCAAATAACCTTAGCACCGGCAGAACTGAAAAAATATTTTGTCGATTTAAAAGAAAATATTAAGGAAGAGCGGTTGAAAGTTAAGCTAAAGCGTGAATTAAAGGAAGGCGGGATTATCATTACTTCAGTTAAAGGCCGAGATTGGGGAAGCGTTGAATCGAAAGGCCGTTTAACGGAACAATATAACATTATCTCTAAGTATAAACATCTGCCGGTACGGATAACCCTAACTGGTCCGCGGTTGATGTCATTCACCGGTCGACGCGGAAAAGGAGATTTTAAAATAAAGCTTAAAAGCGCACGCAGTTTTTTGCTAAAACCGGGCGAGAAGCATCGTGTGATTGTAGAATTGTCTGCTCCTGAGTTGCCTGCTGATTATCATCTGGGCCGCAGGGAAGATGTCTATAAGGGCCAATTAGACCTGGGTGTAAAAGCTGAATTTAAATATGGGAGCTCCCTGGCCGCGGTGGGAATGAATAAAACGGCCGGCCCCTCCAAGAGTTTGCCGGAATTTACCTTCAATCATAAGCGGGGACTGGCTTTCTCTACTGTTGCGGCTCTGGCCGCCGCCTTATTATTGTTCTTAGGAGTAATAACCAAAGTAGCTCTTCTGCCGCTGGGACGGGCGCTTTCTCATGCACTATTTTCCCCGCGTTTACCGGGGAGGTTAACTTTTTCCGCGGCTCCCGATGGTGAAACTTTGCCGTTGCCGGTTAACCTTTCCGCTTGCGGCCGTCGAGCCACTATTGGTTCGGCCGGGGTTATAAATTTGCCGGGAAGCGCGGTGGCCGCCAATCATGCCGAGTTTTTCAGTAGTTGGAAGAACGGACAACCGTCACTTCATTTGCGAAAACTGGAAGGGGAAATATCAGTCTCCGGCACTTCTCTCGGAGCCGGCCATAAAATTTTGGATGAAATCGAGCTAAAAAGGGGAAATATTATAGAAATAGGCGGCTATAAAATACAGTGGGTGTAAAGAACGGGTCGAAAAGTACCGGCGGCTGCAAGAGCATGTGATGATGTAGGGGCGGGCCTTGCGCCCGCCCGTAAGAAATAAAGGAGATAACGTGGAAGAGAATATTACTTCAGATGAATTTTTTGATGGCTTGACCAGTGATTATGATAAGGAGTCCGCTTCTGTAAGCAAATCGCGCTCTCGGGGCGTCGCCCCGACCTTAATAGTAGGGCTGGGCGGTACCGGTGTCGAAGTAGTCGGCCGGTTAAAAAGACGGCTTCGGTTTCATTATCGCGGCTACGGGCAACCGGCTGATATGATAAAATTCTTGATTTTTGATACGGTGGCCAACAACAAACAGCAAAATCAGTTGGCAGCGCAGACTTTTTCGGAGAATGAAGATGAGTACGTAAACTTAGCTACCGGCTTTAACGCTTTCGCATACTTACAGCAGAATTACACTAGGGATAAGGATTTGCGACGCTGGTGGGATAATCGCTATTCTGTCTCACCGCAGTACCAGGAATGGGGCGCTAAACGGGTACGGCAACTGGGTCGTTTATTTCTTCACCACAAACATCTGCAAGTCGAATCCATAATTCAAACTAAAGTTTCCGAGACTTGCACTTTATACGAAGAACTGGTCAGGGATCAGAATCTAGCTGATGTCGGCAGTAATTTTCGCATATATATCGCCACTTCAACCTGTGGGGGAACCGGCAGCGGCATATTTTTGGATATTTTATATAAGATATGGCGGGCGGTATTGTCTCAAGGCCGTATCCCCGAGATACGCGCATTTATGTTTATGCCGGGCATCTATGAGGATGAGGCGCGGAAACGCTCTTTAGAGCTGGTGCAAGCGCATCGGGCCAATGCTTACGCTTTTCTAAAGGAATTAGATTATTTTTTGTCGCCTCAAGGCGATATTAATCAGTATGTTTTAGACGCGAAAACTCGGGACCCCAGCCAAGTTATCTCAATACCTCAGGGCGGCTTAGTTAAATACGCCTATCTGATTGACCGGCAATTGGGGAATCTCGGCAATCTTGATAAGCCTCAAGACGCTTATAATTTAACCGCCGACGCTATTTATCAAATGATTGTTACCCCGGTCGGGCAGGAAGAAGAAGGCATCGGCCTGACCAATATCGATACTATCGTGGACCCGGCCCATTTGCGCGAGGGCAAACGAACGGCTTATTCAAGCTTAGGGCTTTCACGGATACTCTTCCCCCGCAGTACCCTGCATGCTCATTTAACGTATTATTTTATCAGAGATCTGATTTTTCAGGGCTTGACTTCCGCCCAATCCTGGATGGATGAGGCGGTTCGGAAAGATGAACGTCTAAAAGGCTTGCTCAGCCGGTTGGGGAAAGCGAATCTTGACGCTATTGATAATATTAGCCGTCGCACTTTGAATTTAGTCAGTCAATGTCCGACTCAAGGCGACCTGCAAAGTACGGACATAAAACACCGGGTAGATAAAATTACGCGGGAAAAAGACCTAAACAACAGCCGTATAGTCGATGGTTTAACGCAGATAGAGACGGGTTACCACCAATTGGAAAAGGAAGTTAAATCCGACGCTAAAAACGCGGTCATAAATCTGGTTAACAATTGCGAATTTGGCGTTTTTTACGCGCAAAAAGTTTTGATAACGGCAAAAAAAGCTATGCGTGTCCAGCTGGAGGAGCTACGCCGCCAACGTCTTGAGTACGATAATATCAAGAATGAGAGCGAGCAACGCATAAACTCGGCTCTGCATAGTTTGGAAAAGATTACTGCTAAAAGGGCCGTACCTTTCAAGAACTCACAAGCCAATAAGCGCAGCGTTGCTATAGCCAATGACCTAAGAACTCTGACCGAATCATCATTAATGGCAAAGATATTGGAGAAGAAAGTCTCTATGCTGGAGATGCTGGTCGGGCAGGAGCAACTGATAGAAGAGCACTTGGCCAATGAGGAGATTGTGGTTGAACGTAAAATTCAAAAATCATTATTGGACAAAGAGATAATTTACTTAGGCAAATTGATTGATAAGCTGGACAGACTGGGTGACCGGGCTGATGAGAAAGGCAAAGACGGCCATTTAGCCGAAGAAGATGTCGGCGCTACCATCACCACGCAGATGTTTCCGCCTAAAGTGCTTAACTTTCTTAAGTCTTCTAAGTTGCGCTCGGTCTATTACAATAAAATAAATCCCTCCTCGATATATCAACATACTAAAACTGTTCTTGACCGCTTAAATGACTCAGAAGAGTATCATTTTGACGGTCTCTATCAGATGGCGGTTGACGTTAACGAAGTCGCTGTTAAGAGGGTAATCATCTCAATAGCCGCTGATTATACTCGTAATCTGTTTAAAGAATTATTGAGCCGGACTGTAGTAGAGGCGGCTTTAAGCAGTATCAGTGAGGAGAAGTTCGCCGATCAAGTAATGGGTAACCTTTTCGAATTATCGCAGCCGTGCTGGAATTATGACCTCCAAAAAGCCAATGATCCGGGCATGAACGAGTTACCGCGCACATATTCTTTGGGGTATAAAGCCCCGGAGTCATTGCCGATTCCGGAAGGTCGCCGGCAACCGGGGTTAGTCAAGACGAAAAATGATAATCAGATAACTTTACTCCAAGCTCAGCATGGTTTACCGCTATTTGCTTTACGAGTTCTGCCTACGCTGCGGGCTGACTACAAGAAATATATGCGCCAGGCCCGTGAGAGTGGCAGTCAGCCATTGCATCTGAACCAAGCCTGGACAAAAGACGCGGATGCCTTGCCGGACCTAAAGGTGGCCGCTACTATCAATGACGATGTTTTTAGAGATTTTGCCTTAGGTCTCTTCAGTGATTATCTGATAATGAAAGACGATGCCGTTGCCAAGAGCATTATCAGAAAGCGGCCGATAGATGAAAGTTCAGTTCGCGGGTATGTATATACCACCAATGGCCGTGATTATTTTAGTGTAAAACTAAGCGACCATAAGGATTGGTTGCTCAAAGGAGAAGCCGAGCATTTGGCTTCATCGGGGATAGCCGATGCCGCTGAGGCTTTTGCCAATATGGCGGACGCTTCCGGCCGAGCCGAAAAATTCATCGCCAAACTGGAAGAAGCTAAACAGTATCAGTTGATTGATGTTTTGGAGGAGTATTTGGCGAAGATAATTATTCCTGAATCCAAAAGAGCGGAAGACGAAGACGAAAAAAGTGTTATTGAGCGGGAATACGCTATTTTACAAAAATATCTTGATGAGCTGAATTATTATCAAGGCCGCGGGCTGCCGTTGGCCGGTTAAGGGAGCGTAGAGGGTTGAGGGGAGATAAAAGCGAAAGGGTCAAAATTACGTTTGTCATTCCCAGCTTGACTGGGAATCCAGGTAAAGCTGTGTTTTGGGTTTTTTTATGTGTACTTGGTACGCATCTACCCTCTACCCTACACGCTCTACCCTCATTAGGGATGATGGTGTGAGACTAAATGGAATTAAATAATGAAATCTGGCGGTCTCTTGAAGATGAGCGAGCGGCTCATTTTTTAAACCCCGCCGTTATCTGTGGTCTTGGCGATTTCGGCCAATCGATTATAGGGCATCTGCAAGAAAAATTGACATCGATACCGACTTTAGCCGACTCCCATCTCGCTTCTTACCTTGTTTTTAATCATAAAATCCAGTCAGTTAGTGAGAAGATGATTCAAGAAAATAAGGTTGATAAGACCATCCTTACTATTTCAAGCCCAATCGGTAGTAGGCTTGAGTTTTCAGCGGAAATAGCGAAAAAAAACAGAGAGATCGGAAAAATTTTTCAAAGTGCCGCTGGTAAATTGCTTGATTTGTCCGATGAAAAGAGTTCGGCTGAGGCGACAAAAATAAACTTTATATTAGTTGGTGACAGTCAAGAGCTTGCCGGTTCTGTTGGCGGTATTGACTTGGCTGATCTGGCTCGACGTTATCTGCATGGCTTTATAGCCAACCTTGATTTGAACGTTTCCGGACTATTCTTATTACCTAAGGGGTTAAGCGAACAAGGAGCGCTGGTCTATGCTTTTCTTAATGATTTAGGTAAATTTAAGTGCACTTCAATATCCGGGCCTATCTTATACGACCGCTGCTTTCTGGTCTCATCAACCAATACCAGCGGACTTTTGGATGGAACGGCGACGCTCGATTTATTTACGGAATTTCTGTTTTTATCTTTGACTAAGAGCAAGGCTGAGATAGAGCGCCGATTTCAGATGGAAAGCGGTACTATAGCGACGTTTGGTCTATCCAGTTTGGTCTATCCGGCCGAGGAGGTTATCGAACGCTCCGCCAAAAGTTTCGCGATTAAATTAATCGAGGATGAAATATTAAAGAAAGAGGATAGTTTTTTGGAGCCGGCGGCGGCCCGGTTTATCTCTGACAACCGGATGGATATCGAAGGGCTGAATAATCGCCTCAATTATTTTGAAGACAGCACTATTACAGCTCAAATAGACTTTAATCCTCTCTATTTTTCTCAGGTGGATATGCGGCATTGGCCGGACAGGATTGCCAGTTATAATGCTTTCCTTGAGACAGAAAAGACCGGTGAGTTGTTGGGTAAATTGGAGCAGAACCTAGCTCAAACATATAATAGTTCGAAAGCTGTTATTGAGCAAAAAGTCGATGAATTGCTCATAAATGAACCGGCTGTCGATAGAACGCGAAACTTTCTCTTAGAGCTTAAAAGAAAGTTGAAAGAGATGCGGAATTTAGCTCAGCGGGGCCAGGATGAACTCTTAAAAAGCTTGCCGTCGTTAAAAAAACGCCATAAAAATTTAGTCAAGCAAATAGAAAACCTGCCCGATCTTAAGGCTTTAATAAGTCGCTTAATTGTGCTGGGGGTTTTAACTTTTTTTTTGGCTCTTAGGTCTATGGAATTAATGAGGCGCATCCCGGCTAAGTATTTCAATGTGAATTTTTTACCCTCAGATACCGTGGTAGGGGCGGCCATTATAATTTCTACAATTTTTCTGGGCTGGTTGGTTTACAAACGGTCGGAAGCAAAATTATTTCGCGCTCGGGAAAAATATCTTCAAGCTGTTGAAGAGCGTCATAAATATATAATCGACTGGTGGATACATCAAAAAACCGTATTATTGTTGGGTGATCCCACGGCGCCGGAATTGATGGAAAGGCAGATAAACAGCTTGTCCGGCCTGGTTGAAATTGAAATCCAAGCGTTGGAAGAATTAAGGCATACTTATCTAAAAGTGCTTCTTGATTTCAAGGAGAAGAATATTAATTTTACCAGTTCAAAGATTCGTCGACCACTCATGGACGCGTTTAATGTCAGCTTGAATATTAAATATAAGCGGGGCCAGTTCAATCGTCGGGAAGAGGCGACGACTTTTCTCTCTGAGGGCGGAAATAATGCTTTGCGCCGGCTTGATAAAGCAACATTAGAGAAGCGAGTGGTTAAATTTATCTCCAAGGGTTTTAAGTTTGCCGGTTTTACCGGCGCGCAGCGGGTTATATCCGAGCTCGATATTGGTGAGAATAATTTCAGCACCGCCATGGCTGATTTAAGAAGGTTTTCTTCGCTCTATCTGCCGCTGACGCCAAGTCCGCCACTGACCGCGGAGTTTATAGCTACGTCCGCGCCTGACAACCTGGGCTGGCTGGGCGGGCGTGAAATAGGCACCGCTTCTCTTATCGGCAGCTCTGACCGCAATAGCATATACTATCTGCAACTGGCTAAGATAGAATTGGCCAATATATCTTCTTTGCCTGCGTGGCGCCAAAATTATAACGCGATTGCGGACAAATCAACTTTGAGTTCTTTCATTGAAGTTAGCGATTTTGAGGCTGATGACCACGAGAGCTCAGTTGGGAGCGGCTGATGATATTCTTAGCCTCACTCGTTTTCATAGTCTTATTTTACATAGTTCCATTACGATTGCCGGTAATCACTAAAGTTGAGCTTTTTCCTTTTCTCGGACGCGCCGGTTCTTTCATCCCCACGGCAATAATAATCTATCTTTTGATTCTTCTTTTTTTCTACTTTATCAAGCAATTTCAAGATTTTCTCTGGCCTGATTTTTCGGATTTCATCAAAAATAATTTAGAACTGAGGACCGGAATCTACCATATTGAGCTTTGGGGATTTTGGCTGTCGTTAATTGCCTTTATAATATTTATTGCCACTGATTGGACGATGCTTCCACTTAGCCTGGCGTCTCTAGCTGGTTTTACTTGGCTTATAACTCGACCCGTTAAACTAAGGCCGGTCGGGGTGGAAAGGATAGCCAAGCCGTCGCCAAAACCGCGCTCACAGTATTTTGGCCAACCGGAGCATGCGCAAGCGGAAGATACGGTTGTCCGGCGTTTCGAATGGCAATATAAGCGGGCAGCCTCAGAACCGTACTACGGGCGCTTGGATATCCATATCGATAGGCGAAAATATCAAATGTTTGTCGATAAAAATCCTTTTAAGACTACTATGCCGGCAGTCCATAACTATAAGCAGTTCGTTAGCAGATCGGAA
>CAJVYJ010000017.1 GCA_913009475.1 uncultured Actinomycetes bacterium
ACTTCATACCATCAATCATTTCCGTAAAACCGCTTTCTTGAGGATGATGAAGAAAATTGTAGGTTTTAGCATTGGCCGCGTCCACTGAGATTCTGACCCAAGAACAGCTTGACGCGATAACAGAGGTGTATTTATTCAACCTAAGGCCGTTCG
The DNA here is from genome assembly GCA_913009475.1 of uncultured Actinomycetes bacterium. Taxonomy (GTDB): domain Bacteria; phylum Actinomycetota; class Aquicultoria; order CAJVYJ01; family CAJVYJ01; genus CAJVYJ01. The sequence continues at coordinate 154 of CAJVYJ010000017.1, forward strand.
TTACCAACCCCAGATGGAATTTTAATTTCACAGCTAAGTTTAGTAAATGGTCAAAGTACGGATATGTCAACGGCTCACCGCCGCCAACAATGACAATAGCCCGACAACCCATAGCCGCCAACTCTTCCAGTAAATCTGAGATCTTCTCTTTAGAAAAATAACTCTCGTGTAGATTTTCGGAATCAATACAATAGCGACAAGCCGAATTACAACTACTTATCGGGTCAAGGTCGACAACCAACGGATGAGTTAACTCGCCGCTTTCAATCATAGCGTTTAATTCTTTTTTAAATTCCGGTTGAATTAATTTCCAAAACGGATCAATTCTTTTTTTATTAAGCATGAATAAATAATTCCATCAAATTTAACTTTTTAAACGAAAAAATGACTAAGAAACCTATGAATTGGGAAATATATAGCTCAAATGAGTAGAATTGTTGTAGCTGAGGATGACCGAGCCATCGCTCGGTTAATAAAATTTAAATTGGAAAGAGGCGGCTATCAGGTCGACGTCGCGGAAGACGGCGCTAAAGCCGTGGAAGAGATTAATAAAGCTCGCCCTGATTTAGTTCTTCTGGATGTAATGATGCCGGTCTTAAACGGTTATCAGGTATTAAAAAAAATCAAAGAAGACCAGGGGTTAAAAGATATACCGGTCATTATGCTAACAGCCAGAGGCCAAGAAAAAGATATAGTAAAAGGCATAGAGATGGGTTCACTTGATTATATTGTCAAGCCTTTCCGTCCAGCCGAACTCTTAGCCAGAGTCAATCGGGTAATAAAAAGGTGAGTAAGTATTAATTCTTTTACCTTCGTTTTCTTAGCGCTTTTAGTTCTAACTACTTTGGCCTTTCTTTTTTTTACGATGATTATCTATCTGCGGCTATCTTTTATCAGACGGTCAACGCGGCAAAAAAAGTTACGAGATATTTGGGAGCCGATAATTTTAGACTATCTTTCTACTGAGATTAATCTTGACAAAACTATAAAAAGATTAAATGTCAGCCACCATGATCTTTACTTTTTTACCGATTTTACCAGCGAATATCTAGGCTCCTTAGCCGGCTCGGAGTATGAACAGTTAATTAAACTGTTAAAAAAATTAAACTTAGCCGATTTTGAAGTAAAAAAATTAAGGCGCCGCAATGTTTGGATAAGAGTCTTCGCCCTGAATCATCTGGGTTTAATTAAAGAAAAAAGAACCATTCCCGAGATTAAAAAGAGTTTAAAAGACTCCAACCCGTTGATTTTTTACGCAGCCGCTGAAGCGCTGTCATCAATGCAAGACGCCGACAGTTTTGATGAGGTGGCCGCGACTTTGTTGGTTCGACCTTATTGGAACAAGATAAGAACCGCGGAGATATTTTTGAAATACGGGCGTGCCGCTGCCGCTCGGCTAGTGAAATTTTTAGATGATGAAAATATTACCAGTGATAGAAAAGCTTTAGTCATAGATATATTAGGCGAGTTTAAGGCTACCGAGATGGCGGAGGAGCTATTGCGGTTGGGACCGCGAACGGATGATGTAAACATCAAGGTCAGTATCATAAAATATCTAGGGAAAATTACCTATTTAAACGCCAAGCAATTCTTAATCGCGTCACTGGATGATGAGGATTGGGTAGTTCGCGGGCAAGCGGCTAAGAGTTTAGGATTTATCGGTGTGCCTGAAGCCGTCAATAAACTGGCGTTCTTATTAAAAGATAAGGTTTGGTGGGTCAGATACTTATCAGCTCAATCTTTGGCCAATATCGGTCGGGAAGGTTGGGCCCGGCTTGAGCAAGCCAAGCACAGTCCGGATAAGTTCGCACGGGACGTCAGTGCTCAGATTATTTCGGAGATGAGGCTAAATGTTTGAAAATTTCGTCATTAAAATAGTTCTTCTCTTTGATATTGTCGCCGTAATTTTTTTTATCGGCCTCAACGGCACCTATATCTTTATGAATATTTTGGCGTTTTTTAATATTAAAAATTACGTCAGCGAGTTAAAGGCGGTAGATTTAAATCGTATCTTCAGATCCAGTTTTTATCTGCCGGTTACGGTTATATCTCCAGCCCATAATGAAGAGGCAACCGTAGTCTCCAGCGCCAAATCGTTATTACAGCTGAAATATCCGGAATTTGAGGTAATCGTAGTCAATGACGGCTCGACTGACAACACTTTGGCAGAGTTGATCAAAGCTTTTAATTTAAAGGAAACGCCCAGAACTTACGCCAAAAAAATCAATTGCCAAGAAATTAAAAGAATCTACACCTCTCCCGATTATGCGGAATTGGTGGTAATAGATAAAGAAAACGGCGGTAAAGCTGATTCTTTGAACGCGGCCATAAACGTTTCCAAATATCCCTTATTCTGTACTTTGGACGCTGATTCTATCCTGGAAAGAGACAGCTTGCTCTATATTACCCGGCCGTTTACGGAAGATCCGCGGGTGGTGGCGGTCGGCGGCATTGTCCGCATCGGCAACAGTTGTGATATCCGGGAAGGTGAAGTCTATGAGGTCAGCGTACCTCCCAGCAACTTAGCCCGTTTTCAGATCATTGAATATTTGCGGGCCTTTTTATTCGGACGCGTCGGCTGGTCGATTTTAAATAGTCTATTGGTTATTTCCGGCGCTTTTGGCAGTTATAAAAAGAGTGTCGTTATCGCCGCCGGCGGCTATCGCACCGACACCATCGGCGAAGACATGGAGCTGGTTGTGCGCTTGCACCAATTTATGCGAGAGCAGAAACAGCCTTACCGGATTAATTTTATTCCCGACCCTGTTTGTTGGACGGAAGTACCGGAAGACTTTGCCACTCTGGGCAAGCAGCGCAGCCGTTGGCAACAAGGATTAAAAGAGAGCATCTTTTTTCATATTAAGATGTTGGCCAACCCATTTTTTGGTGTAGTCGGCACTTTCGCGATGCCGTTCTTCTTCGTTTTTGAGCTATTTGGCCCATTTGTGGAATTTTTTGGCTATTTTACTTTTGCTTTTTCACTCTACTTCGGTATTGTCGACTATCTCTTCGCCTTCTACTTCTTCCTGGCCTCTCTGGTATTAGGCGTAGTTCTCTCAGTTGGCTCATTGGTCTTAGAAGAACTCTCCTTTCGACGTTATCCGCATCTGCGGGATTTAATAGTCCTCTTTTTCTATGCTTTTTTGGAGAACTTCGGCTATCGCCAATTACACGCTTGGTGGAGATTGAAGGGCTTAAAGAACTCTTTTTTCGGTGGTGGCGGTTGGGGCGATATGAAGCGCAAAGGATTATGAACGCGGCTTGATGGGTTTAAAAATATGGGGCCGATGACAGAAGATACAACTAACATCAGCGGCCTTTTTAAATGGCGGCTTATAACCTTTAAAGCCCATTTTACCGCTGATTACATCTTTAGCGGCATTACTATGACATTCCCCGCAGAGCTTAGCCGACGGTTTCGGATTAAATTTTTGCCGGTGGGTATTATGGCAATCCGCACAATCGATATCATTTTTCGACATCACGCTGAGCTGAAATTCTTTAACAAGGCGCGGATTTCGCACCCGATGACAAGCCTGGCAATCCTCAAAATCAGACGCGCTGATTTTACTCTTGCCAAAAACTTTTTGCGCCCAGTCGGCTTGACGATGGCAAGTCTGACAGCTGGTTGGTGCCGTATGACCTTTTATAGTCTTGGCCCGGCCCGGCGTATGGCAACGCATACAGCCCTGCATCATCGTCAGTCCATTGAAATAGGGATAGCCGCGAGCGCCAAGATGAGTTATACGATTATGACAAGTCTGACAGGTTATTTCCAGGCGCAAATGGTCCGGGTGATTCATTTTGATCTCGGTTTTAATTTTAATCTGGCGTTTCTTAAACATATTATGGCAACGCTGACAGACGTTGCTCTTCATCTCTTTAGAAACATGGCTGTCCTTGTTGATAATCTTAGGATAGTTACCGGTAAAATGGTCCCAGACCTCCTTACTATTTTTAACATCCTCGGTTAAGAGAGTAAAAGGGCCACCCGTGGGTAAATGACAGGCCAGACAGTTGATATTGGCGTGACGCGACTTTAATTTGGTATTGTATTCTGGTTTCATCTCATGGCAGTAGACGCAGGTGTTCGCTTGACTAAAATAAATTATTGAACTACTTTGCACCAGCCAAACAGCACTGAAGATAACGGCAATAACAGCTATAGCAAAAGCCAGACCGCGTTTTTTGGTCTTATTTAATGAACGCCATAAGAAAAATCCGGCGACAATGGCGATTAAGCCCAGCATGATACCGCTGAGTATTAAATATGAGCTGATTCCCGAAACCGTCATTTAATTCCTTCATTGCTTGATGATAGTTTCTTTTACCCAAGTAAAGAATTTTTAAAATACAATCTCCTTGCCGACACAAAATCTTTTTATTTATATCTTTTTTTGTCATTCCCGACCCTTCTACCACTGTCATTTCCGACCCCGATCGGGAATCCACGGCCAATCGTGCTCTTTAATGCTTTACAGACTTTGTTTCTAATGCACCTCTTTACCTGGATTCCCAGCCTGCCTGTGCGTATCCTCCGCACGCAGACAGGTCAAGCTGAGAATGACAAACGTAGGAGAAGCTGAGAATGATAAGTTTAGGGCATGGGAATCAGGCGTAAAGAGCTATTGTTAAACAGTTTCATTTTGTATTAATTTCCCGTCACCAGTTTACAAATTGTCAAGATTGAAGACCTGACCCCATTTTTACATAATTACCTGGTAGGAGAGTTGCTAATTGTCAAGATTGAAGATCTGACCCCGTTATTAGGTCGATTTTCATATAGGGGCGAAGGACTTCGGGGATGATAATAGTTCCGTCGGCTTGTTGGTAGTTTTCGACGATGGCCGCGACGGTGCGGCCGACAGCCAATCCGGAGCCGTTAATGGTATGAACAAATCGCGGTTTGCCGCCGGCCTCGGGGCGCCAGCGGATATTAGCCCGGCGGGCTTGAAAATCCTCGAAATTACTGCATGACGAGATCTCTTTATAACCACCCGACGATGGCATCCAGACTTCAAGGTCATAGCATTTAGCGGCAGCAAAACTTAAATCGCCGGTAGCGAGAATGACTACCCGATAGGGCAAGCCAAGTTTTTGTAGAATATCTTCGGCGTCACGTGTCAGCAGCTCATGCTCGGCATATGAATTTTCCGGTCTGGTAAACTTAACCAACTCTACTTTATTAAACTGATGTTGGCGTATCAAGCCGCGGGTATCGCGTCCGTGCGCACCGGCTTCACGACGAAAACAAGGCGTATACGCTACGTATTTCAAAGGTAGGTCCGCGGCGGCTAAAATATCATCGCGATGAATATTAGTTACGGATACTTCCGCGGTGGGAATCAGATATAGGTCATCATCTTGGCAGCGAAACATATCCTCGGCCATTTTTGGCAATTGTCCGGTCCCGATTAATGAAGCCTCGTTTGCTAATATCGGGGGAAACGTCTCTTTGTAACCATGTTCATCGGTATGAGTATCGAGCATAAAATTGATTAGCGCTCTTTCCAAACGAGCGCCCGCTCCCAAATAGAGGGTAAATCTCGACCGGGCGATTTTAGCCCCACGTTCAAAGTCAAATATTTTTAATTTCTCACCTAAATCCCAATGCGGTTGCGGCTCAAAATCAAACTTGGTCGGCTCACCCCAATGCCGTACTTCTTGATTAAAGCTTTCGTCCAAGCCGATCGGTACGCTCTCATTAGGTATATTGGGAATCGTTAGCAACTGAGCCTTTATTTTTTCCGTTAGCGGCCGCAGCTTTTTCTCTAAAAGTTCGATTTCGTTACCGATATTCGCGGTTAAGCGCTTCAACTCAGCCACATCACCGGTAATCTTGGCCGTATCCTCTCCCTCCTTTTTAAGTCGGCCGATGGTTCGCATCAATTTACCGACCTCTTGGGAGTTGGCGTTTCGTTGAGCGCGGCGGTCTTCAATGTCTATCAGCAGGGAACGGCGCTTATCATCTAAGTCCAGCAACGCCGCTAAATCGATTTTCACATCACGATCGTCCAGCGCTTTTTTTACTACGTCGAGATTTTGGCGAATAAATTTAATATCAAGCATTTAGAGCGCTCTGGGATAAGAACCCAGCAGCTTGACCTCCCTTAATTTTTGTCTCAGGACGACCATCGTATCGGCCAGACGCTCATCTTCCATATGCCCCTCCACGTCTATAAAGAAATAATACTCCCCCAGCGCTTTTCGAGTCGGACGAGATTGTATCTTGGTTAGATTAATCTCACGTTTAGCAAACTCCTGGAGAATTTCCAAGAGGCTCCCGGGACGGTCTTTTTTAATAAAACAGACTAATGATGTTTTATCACGGCCGGTATGCGCCGGTCTTTCCCGGCCCAATAAAACAAATCGGGTTTGATTATCCGCGAAATCCTGAATATTAATATCGATGACTTTAAGGTCATAGATTTCCGCCGCTAAACGCGTGCCTATAGCCGCGGCATTCTCAAGAGATTCCGCGACCAGCTTTGCCGCTTCAGCCGTGCTATTGGCGGCGCCGATTCTGGCATGAGGAAAATTACGCGCTAAATATTTACGGCACTGGGCCGTAGCTTGAGGATGGGAAAGAATCATATTGATATTATCTTTGGTTAAATTATGTCGGCTGATTAAGTTATGCGAAATTGCCGCGATAACTTCCTGCTCGATTAAGATGCCCGCTTCAAAGGTGAGCATATCAAGCGTGGTGTTGACTGAACCTTCAATAGAGTTCTCGATGGCGACAAAACCCTTATCGACCTTACCGCTTTCCACCCCGGCGATTACTTCCTGAATACTATTGAACGGAATTAAGTTAAGTTTATCGCCGTTACCTATCAGCCTGAGTAAAGCTTCTTCGGTAAAGGTACCTTTGGGTCCTAAAAACCCTATCGTCTGCTTCATCTATTCTTTGTCGACCTTTCTTCGAATACCGCGGCGATGGCTCTTTTTTCCTCTTCGGAAAGAGGATAAGAAGAGACACGGCCCTTAATCGGCTTGGCGTAAACTCGATTATCGTTGCGGCCGATAATAGAAGTTATAATAATCCCATCGCCGCTTTCATTTAAAATAGCGGTAGAAAAGCTTAATTTGCCACCGATATCAGCAAAGGCGTCATAGCGGACCAACGAAGTATATCTACCTGTTTTACCTAGTAGAAAACGGTTGTTTTTAATTGAATCCTCGGCTTTTTCTTGCCGAGCATCCAGTTCTTCTATCTCTTTTAACACATCGGAGATGACCAATTGAATATCTTTGTCTTTCTTTAAAGCCAGGCTAAGTTGGCGCCGAGACTTTAATATTTGCCAAAGTCGAAGAGAGAGATAACTTAACCATAAGAAAAAAATAATCAGAACGGCGTATATCAGCCACTGCGATTCTCCTATTTTACCAAACACCATGCACCTCTTATTTTCTTACCGAGTTACCTTTGCTTTTTAGCGTTTAATTATAACGCAGCCTTTTTATTTTACCAAAATTAGTTTTTGACGCCGGACCAAAATAGTGAGATGGAGAAGATGAGTACGTTGGCGAAAACCACCATCGGCCCGGACGGCATTTGCAGCTGAGCCGCCAGCGTTATGCCCGCTATAACCGTGGAAAGTCCAAAAATAACCGTTAGCATAGTTACATTGCGCATGTCACGGCCGATATTTCGAGCTGCGGCGGCCGGGATGACGACTAAAGCCCCTAACAATAAAATGCCGACGATTTTTATGCCCACTGCTACCATCACGGCTAAGAGAAAGAGTAATAGAAATTCATCTTTATCAACGGCTATGCCTTCACTTTGAGCCAGTTCTCTTGAGAGAGACAAATGGATTAAATCCTTGAATTTTATTAAAGTTATAATAATAACGCCTAGACCAAGTATGGTTCCGACTATAGCGTCAGTGGTGGTGAGTTTAAAGATACTGCCGAAAAGCGCGTCCATTAAACTCTCCGCGGAAGGGAAAAACAAGACACCAAGAGCTAAAGCGGCGCTTAAGATTATCCCCACGGCGGCATCGAGCGGTATGGTTGTATGGCGATCAATGGCTATGATAATAATGACGCCTAAAATTAAGGCGGTCAGCGCTCCAATAAATGGGTTGATGCCGACAGCTATGGCTATACCGATGCCCGGTAAAGCTACATGTGATAGAGCGTCACCGGCCAAGGCCAGACGCTTCATGATGATAAAAATACCCAGCAGCGACGTACCGATACCGACTATGGTTCCAACTATTAAACTTATTTCCAATCTACCTAATATTATGGGTATGGCGGTAGTCATATCAATTATCCGCCGTTTTTTCGTTGTTTATCTCCTCATTATCTTTATGATTATGAGCGTAGAAAGCTGTGTGCGGGCCATATAACTTTTGTAATTGTTCCGATGACAACGCTTCACTAGGCGTGCCGTAGCAGGCCAAACGCTTATTCAAGCAAACAACATTAGTAGCGTAGCGAAATACCACATTAAGCTCATGCGAGACTATCATCATAGTTAATTTATGCTCGCGGCTTATCTTTTGCAATAAATTATAGACTGTCATCTCGGCGCCGATATCGATGCCGGCGGTGGGTTCATCAAAAAGAAGTAGGTCCGGTTGTCCGAACAGAGCGTAAGCGATAAAAACCCGCTGCAGTTGGCCGGTCGATAATTGGCCTATCTTTTGCTTACGCAGGGATTCCACTTGCGTATGCGATAGGGCTTTAACAATATCGGCTTTTTGCAACGATGAAGGCCACCAAAAAGATCTCCGGCCTGTTTTTAATAAGAAAAGTTCTTCCACGGTCAGCGGGAACGCCGTGTCGAAAGCGAAACGCTGCGGAACATAGCCTATTTTAGCTATTTGATGCCGGATAATCTCGCCTTCATAGGGGAGCAGGCCCATTAGCGCCTTAAGCAGAGTGGTTTTGCCGGCGCCGTTAGGTCCGATGACCGCGACTACGTCACCTTTTTCAACGTTGAACGAGATGTCATCCAGTATCAACCGTCCGCCCATTTTTACTGTTAAGTTCTTAATTTCTAAAAACATTTTATCGCCTTTTTTTGTCTGCCTGTATTTTAGCACACTACTTTTTTAACAGTGGGGAAGAATACCTGGATTCCCGACCCACTTTACGCTTGTCATCCTCGACCTGATCGGGGATCCATGGCCAACTGCGCCTCTTGATCATGGCGTTCTTATCTGCAAAGAAATGATAATAAAACTTGTTTGTTTCTCGATAACCAACCGGACGTTGACGATTCGAGCTGTAAAAGACGGGCGTTCTAATCGAACAATCTTTATCACCTGCCGCTCTGTTTATCTCCGCGGTTATGTGGGTAGTATGAAGATGGAAATATAGCAGCTCAAGGTAGCTGTATAAGGAGGTATGAATAATGTTGTTGCCATATATATTATTACGCTTAAGGATGTTGAATAATGAAAAAGGCGCGACCGCGGTTGAATACGGCTTAATGGTAGCTCTTATCGCGTTGGCAATTATTGTAGCAGTTACAGCGTTGGGTACCCAGTTAAGCACATTGTTTGATACAATAACTGCTGCTATTAAGAATGCATAACATAGTGTAGCGGCAAATATGACAAGGTATGTATCTGTAGAAATAGGTCTTAAGCGCGCCTGTTAAAAGCAGAAAGATTCCAGAGGCTGAAAAACCATCCGCGGGTGAGATGGTTTTTCAGCCGTTTTAATTAGGTGATTAAGAATGTTATTAAAAAGTAGATTTAATAATGAGCAAGGCGCCAGCGCCGTGGAGATGGCGATTATCTTACCGCTTTTGATAATGATAATTTTTGCTATTTTTCAATTCGGCTTGCTCTTCAATAATTATTTAGCCATCACCCACGCGGCGCGCGAAGGCGCGCGCATGGCGTCGGTCGGTAATTATAGCCAGTCCCTGGTCATTAAAAGAGCGGTTCCGGCCGTACCGGATTCCGTTGTTGTTTCATATTCCGATTATCAATCATCCGGCGATGATGATGACGATGACAAGAAAGCGCAAACGGTAACGGTTACCGTTAAAGAGAACTATAACTTAGACATTCCTTTTTACGGCAGTAAGAATATTCCTTTAAGCAGCAGCGCCACCATGATGATGGAAAATTTCCCTGAAGAGGATTAAGGAGACGGCGATATTGGCAATCAAACTTAAATTGGCAAATGAAAAAGGAGTTGCCGCCATTGTCGTTGCTATTGTCATGGTAGCTTTGTTAATGTCATTAGGGTTAGTTATTGATGTCGGCCGGGATTATCAAGTGCGGCGCCAACTGCAGACCGCCGCAGATGCGGCTGCGCTCGCCGGCGCCATCGACTTGGCCAAGAACCAAAGCCAAGCTGACGCTTACGCGACCGCGCAGAGTTATGCCAATAAGAATTTCTCCGCCCCCTTCGACCAACTGGAGATTACTTTCCCAGCCGCTAAAAAGATCGAGGTCACGGTTAAAAAAATCGAACCGACTTTTTTTGCCGGGGTGCTGGGTAAAAACTCGGTACAAGTGGCGGCTAACGCCGTGGCCGGCGGGCAGTTGCTTACTACTGTCTCAGAAGGCGTAGTGCCAATTATTATTCCCTTTCAGTCGATTGATAATGTCGGCCCCAACCAGGAGACTACCTTTAATTTAGCCGGAAAAAATTGTATGCAGCCAGGTTTCTTCTGGCTGGTTAATTTTAGCGGCTCCGGGGCGGGTACGCCGGATTACGCGGAGTGGATAAAGGACGGTTATCCGGAGCCGGTTTCCATTGGTGATACCGCCGCCGGCAACGGTATGAAGGCAGCTTTGAAATCAGCCTTGGCCGAACGGCTTGAGGAGCATCCCCAGATGATTGTGCCGCTCTATGATGGCACCAAAACCAGCGGCGGTTCCAAGACTTACAAGGTGGTTGGTTTTGCCGAGTTTGTTATGACCGGCTTTAAGCTAACCGGCAATCCTAAAACTATCAGCGGTTATTTCACTACCGGCAAGATGGTCAAGGGGTATAGCGACGGCAGCGCTACTCACGATTACGGCATTGTCACCGTCAATCTTAGCCAATGAGGGAGCGTAGGGGGTAGAGGGTTGAGGGTAGATAAGAGCGCAATGGTCAAGGGCTTCAGGTTGGCCGTGGGTTCCCGATCACCATACTTTTGTCATTCCCAACTCTCCTACTTTTGTCATTCCCAACTTGATTGGGAATCCATGGCCCAACATGATTTAGATTTTTCTTCCCCTCTTTGCTAAAGAGGGGTGGGGGGAGATTGTGAATTTTGAAAATAGAAAATGGACAATAGACCGAATGGAAAGCAAGCTCTATTTTTCTATTCTCGATTTTCCATTCTCTAGCCGCTTCGCGGCTTGAGGGGTGGGGGGAGATTATAGTGAATTGTCAAGATTGAAGATTTGACCCCTTAAATATGGGTAAATAAGGCTAAGACCATAAATATCCAAGTAAACAGGAGTTAAATGAAGTCCAAGCTAACAGCACTTATATTAGCTATAATTTTCGGAATTATAGCGGCTACGGGCATCGCCATATATCTAAATTCAATAGCTAAGACTACTAGGATCATGGGTGAAAAGGTAGAAGTCTATGTGGCCGACCAAGCCATTAAAAAGGGCGAAACAGCTGATAATATCATCAGCGGCGAGTTAATTAAAAAGCAAGCTATTCCCCGAAAATATGTGGCCGGCGGCAAGGTTACAAAGCTGGGTCAAATCTCGGGAAAAATATTAAATGTCCCGCTGACTAAAGGTGAGCAACTGACTTTAGATAATTTTAAGTCTGCCGTTTCTAAGGGTATGTTGGCCTATAACCTTAAAAAAGGCGAAGTAGCCGTGACTATTTCCGTGAATAAGATCTCCGGCGTTGATAACCGGCTTAACCCCGGAGATAAGGTATCGATATATGCTACTTTCAATGCGGCGACCGCCGACACCGCTTTTACGCGTTTATTACTGACTAATATTACAGTTATCAACGAGGAAAAACCCGGCAGCAAAAAAACCGGTTCAGCCGCGACCGCCTCCCAGAAACAGAGCCTGACCCTAGCCGTACCGGCATCGGAGGCGTCCCGCCTGATCTTCGCCGCTGAAACCGGAGATGTCTGGACAACCTTGCAAAAACGGGGAGAACGATATGATATTGCTCCTGCCACTGTCGTTACCACTTCAGTTGAGGTAAACCTAGGGGCAATTGTCGGTGTCAAATAAATCCGGCCGGTTAAAGAGGAGCTACAAGAGAGGTGTAATAGCTATATGACCGCGAAGATATTGAGTGTTTTCAGTATGAAAGGCGGAGTCGGCAAAACGGTAATATCAGTAAATTTAGCGTTATCGTTGGCCAAGCTGAAAAATAATCCCAAAGTAATTATCATCGACTTAAATTTATACTCCGGTGACGTTTGCTCGTCTTTAAATTTAAAACCACAGTGGACAATCAGTGACGTAGCGGAAAACATAGACTTTTATTCCCCTTTGGATATGGAAAAGATACTGACTCAATACAGCCCCAATGTTAAAGTTTTAGCGGCGCCGCTCCACCCGGAACTGGCCGAAACGATTACACCGGATATCATCCATAAGGTCTTATCTATCCTCACCGAGGTCGCCGACTATATAGTCATCGATTGCCCGGCGTTCTTTAATCAAGTCATATTAGCCGCCGTTGAACACGTAGACAGGTTCCTTCTTATAGCGACGGTAGATTTATTGGCGATAAAATCCGCCTTAATATGCCTACAGACTTTGCAATTATTAAATTATCCGCAAAGAAAGATAAAATTTATCTTAAACAGATCGAAAAGCAAGGTCGGCATCAGCGATAAAGAAATAGAGCGGTCGCTCGGTGTTATCATTTGGGCCACTATTCCCTCAGATAAAGCCGTACCGACATCTGTAAATATGGGCCTCCCGCTGGTAGACAATTTCCCAAAATCCCCGGTTGGCAGAAGTTTTGCCCGTTTGGCGTTTCATATTAGAAATGATTTTGCCGGAGAGAAAAAAATGAAAAAAAATCGCGGCGGTGAGGCGGCTTGAATCTACCCAATCGTTTCGCGGAGATTAAAAAAGAGACTCTTAAGCAGCGGCGTAAGCAAGAGATATTGAACAGCTTGCAGCAAAGTATCCATCGCTCGATTGTAGATGAGATGGGTTCCCGGGTTTATCAGCACAAAATAGATCGAGCTCGGGTCATGGGCAGGATAAAACAGATCCTCAAGGAGATGAGTACAAAAAAATCGCTGCCGCTTACATCCATTGAGGAAAAAGCTCTGATTGAAAAGATAACGGATGACGTGCTCGGTTATGGCCCCTTGGAGCCGTTATTGGCGGACCCCGAGATTACCGAGATTATGGTCAACAACGCGAAAACAATTTATGTTGAGAAAAAGGGCCGCATTGAAAAGACAAATATTGAATTTATGAACCATGACCACCTACGCCGAATAATCGACAAAATCGTCGCTCAAGTCGGCAGAAGAGTGGATGAGTCGTCACCGATGGTGGACGCGCGGCTGCCGGACGGTTCCCGGGTAAACGTTATCATTCCGCCATTAGCAATAAACGGGTCTAAATTAACGATTCGAAAATTTGCCGCCGACCCGTTGCAGATAGGTGATTTAATTAATTTCGGCACTTTAAATCAGATGACGGCGGTTTTATTAAAGGCCTGTGTTAAGGGAAGATTGAACACTTTAGTTTCCGGCGGCACTGGCTCAGGTAAGACCACGACATTAAATGTGCTCTCCAGTTTTATCCCTAAAGAAGAACGCATTGTCACTATCGAAGACTCAGTCGAGCTGCAACTCCATCAAGAGCATGTTTTACAACTTGAGGCCCGGCCTCCAAATATCGAAGGCCAAGGCCAAGTCACTATTAGAGACCTGGTTAGAAATTCACTGCGTATGCGGCCGGACCGGATTATAGTCGGCGAAGTCCGGGGCGGTGAGGCTTTGGATATGCTGCAGGCGATGAATACCGGACACGACGGTTCGCTCTCGACTGTGCACGCCAACAGCCCGCGCGACGCGTTATCAAGAATAGAGACAATGACCTTGATGGCGGGTTTTGAGTTGCCGGAGCGAGCGATTAGAGAGCAGATGGCTTCCGCCATAGATTTAATAATCCACCAAGCTCGTTTTCGTGACGGTACCCGGCGGATAACTTACATAACTGAAGTAACGGGTATGGAAGGAAATGTCATCACCACACAGGATATATTTGCTTTTGATTTTTCCAAGGGAGTAGATACCAACGACCGACATATGGGTGAGTTAGAATCATCCGGTATCCGGCCTAAGTTTATGGACAAGCTAAAAGACCAAGGGATAAGAGTAAAGCCGGAAATCTTCGAGGTGCCGGATTCATGACAATTATATTGATTTCAAGTTTATTGTTTGTCTCATTGGGTTCAGCCATCTTATTTTATCTGATTTTTTCGCGGTACTTGCTGCCTAAGCCGGTAATCTTAGAGCAATTGGAGTTTTATAGGCACGCCTGGGAAAGTTATTATGGGCGCAGCTTTCGCTTAGGAGAGGCGGGAATGAGCGCACGCTTTATAGACGCGATATTGGCAACAATCGGCCGCCTTTCCCAATTCGCGGGCGTATCCGCCATTTTGATAGAAGAATTGGAGAAGAGCGGCCTGGCTATAAATATCAGACAATTTATCTTTTATCATTCCCTATTCGCGATTTTTATGGGATTGTTTGGTTACTTTATCTGGGGTTTTATGGGTATTATTGTTTTTGTTATTTTAGGCGCGTTTCTGCCGATAGCTTACTTGAATATCTTAAAGAACAAGCGAAAAAACACTCTCAGCAAACAGTTGCCCGAGCTTTTAGCCATGGTTTCAGGCCTTTTGAAAGTCGGCCATGGATTTCAACAAGCTCTTGACGCTTCGGTAAAAGAGATGAAACCGCCGATTTCTTATGAGTTTAAAAAAGTATTAATCGAAAATCGTCTGGGAATCTCTTTTGAGCAAGCGCTGGATAATTTAAGCAAACGAGTAAAAATCTCGGACTTTGATTGGTTGGTCCTATCGATAAAAATACAGCGGGAAACAGGCGGTAATTTAGCTGAAATATTGGATATGCTGGCCGAGACTATGCGTCAGCGCGAGGAGCTGGCCGGGCAGATCAAGGCTTTAACGGCCGAGGGCCGGCTGTCGGCTTTTATCCTCATCGGCTTGCCTTTTTTGATAGCGGGGGCGCTTTTTTTGATAAATCCCGGATATATCGGCCTGATGTTTTCAACGTCGGCGGGGATAATGATGTTAATTGTCGCCGGAGTGCTAATGGTGGTTGGTATCTTTTGGCTGAAAAAAGTCGTCGAGATAAAGGTGTGAGGGGTGGGCCTTGCCTCCGCCCATGATGATGTTGTAGCGGCAAAGCTTGCTTTGCCTATGAAATAATAGGGTAATAGTTGTTAGACAGAGTTTAAGTGAGGTCAAGATTATGGTCTATTTAATTATATTCTCATTATTCATCACGTTTACCGCCCTGGGTTACTATTTTTTTTATAATCTTTTTAAACCCAAGGAGCTAAAAAAAGCGCGGGCGATTAAAGGAAAAAGCGATGAGGAAATAAAATCTAAGAAGGAGTTGGGAATAGCGACAAAAATTGGAAAATTTATCGCTCCCAAGCGGTATAGCCAATATTTACGGCGACAGCTGGATTACGCCGGCATTCCTCGTGACCTGGATGTTAATAGTATATTATCGCTGAAAATCATTATTGCTGGCGCTTGCTTATTATTTTTCTTGATAACTTTCATCACTACTCCGTCAAAGGGCCGACTGCTAATGGTACTTATTATACCCTTGGCGGCTTTTTTCCTGCCTGATTTTTGGCTGATGAACAAAGCGGAAAAACGGCAAAAACAGATATCTTTGGACCTGCCCGATACCATCGACCTGTTAACGGTAAGTGTTGAAGCCGGCCTTAGCCTGGACGCGGCCATTAAAAAACTTATCGACAATGCCGTTGGGCCGCTTATCGACGAACTGTCACGGCTTAATAAAGAGATGCGGCTGGGCCTGTCACGGCGGCAAGCCTTTCACAACTTAGCTGACCGCACCCGCGCTCCTGAGCTTGGTTATTTTGTCATGTCGATTATGCAAGCCGACACTTACGGGATTAGTATCGGCAAAGTATTGCGGGAACAAAGCCGGGCAATGAAACTGAAACGGCGGCAGAAGGCGGAGGAAATCGCTATGAAAACTCCGGTTAAAATCATCTTTCCCCTGCTGCTCTGTATCTTTCCGGCGCTGCTGATTATAATAATAGGCCCGGCGGGAATACGCATAGCCGAAACTTTTTCAAAAATTTCGCCATAGGGGAGCGCGCTCACCTCTCATGCTCCCATACTCTGCAATTTGCTATGCAAATTGCATTAACCCAGATCGGAAGAGCGTCGTGTAGGGAAAGAGTGTAGATCTCGGTGGTCGCCGTATCATTAAAAAAAAACATTCTTTTTTTTCTTCTATTTTTTTCTTTTCTTCTTCTCTTACCTTATCGCCCTTTCGTCTCCGTCCTTGTTGGCTTCCTCTCTATCCATCTTCATCTCGTTCAACTCTCCGTCCTCACCCCACTGCCCATCGTTTTTTTCCTCCGACACATCTTGTGTCAGCGCCTTTTCTCCGTTATGCACCTCTCCTTACAGCTTCTTTGCCACTCCGTGCCTCCTTTGCTCGTACTCATC
>CAJVYJ010000018.1 GCA_913009475.1 uncultured Actinomycetes bacterium
TTTTTTTTTTTTAATGATACGGCGACCACCGAGATCTACACTCTTTCCCTACACGACGCTCTTCCGATCTATCGCAGTTGTTGCAGCAGATGCCTCTGGACAATAATATCTTGCTCCAAAAAATCCTTGATAACCATAAGAAGCATTTGCCAATAATTTAAAAGCATTACTTCTTGCTTTAGTTATTGGGTTTGGATTTTTTTTAAATTCTTCTTTAAACTCTTTTCTTTTTTCTATCTCTTTTACTTTTTTCCCTTTGGCGTTAATGACTTTTGCTTTCATCTTGATTCCCTTATGAACAACAGACCGCCCCTGGAACCGGGAACGCTGCCTTTAATTAATATAATGTTGTTTTCCTTATCGACTTTGACTATCTCAAGGTTCTTTACCGTTATGCGAACGTCACCGCATTGGCCCGGCATTTTTTTGCCTTTCTGGACTTTACCGGGAGAAGCGCAGTTACCTATGGAACCGGGAGCGCGATTGAAATGAGAACCATGCCCGCCCGGGCCGCCGGCGAAACCCCAGCGTTTAACTACACCTTGAAATCCTTTGCCTTTTGAGGTTCCGGTAATATCAGTTTTGTCGCCCGCCGCGAACAGATCGGCGGAAACTAATTGGCCTAACTTATAATCAGCGATATTTTCCACCTTGAACTCAGCTAAGTATCTTTTTGGGTCAGACTTCCCTGATTTAAAGTGGCCTTTCGCGGCCTTATTTACCTTCTTCTTCTTAATATCCCCAAATCCCAATTGCACCGCGGAGTAACCGTCGCGATTATCGTCTTTTATTTGAGTGACAACACAAGGCCCGGCTTCGATTACCGTCACCGGCAACAGTTTCTTGTTATCGACAAAGACTTGTGTCATACCTATTTTTTTTCCAATAATTCCTTTAGCCATTATTCACCTTATAACTTCAACAATGCTCTTACTTACAACCAAGCTTCACTATCTATAATTTAATTTCAATGTCAACACCGGCCGGCAGGTCTAAACGCATCAGCGAGTCAACTGTCTTTGGAGATGGGTCGATTATGTCTATAAGCCGCTTATGAGTACGCATCTCAAAATGTTCCCTTGAGTCTTTATTCACATGCGGAGAACGGATTACACAATATAGACTCCGCTCCGTCGGCAACGGAATGGGCCCGGTAATAGTAGCACCGGCGCGCCTAACTGTTTCCACGATCTTTTTTGCCGACTGATCGATTATTTCGTGATCATATGCCTTTAAGCGAATTCTAATTCTTTGACTAGCCAATGTTCCTCCAAAAACTACTTTTCTATTTTAGTGATTTTGCCGGCGCCGACTGTACGCCCACCCTCGCGAATTGCGAACCGAAGACCTTCCTCCATCGCTATCGGAGTAATTAATTCGATGTCGAGCACCACATTATCGCCCGGCATGACCATCTCAGTCCCCGCCGGTAGCGTAGCTACACCGGTAACATCAGTGGTCCGAAAATAAAACTGGGGCCGATAACCATTGAAAAACGGCGTATGACGACCACCCTCTTCTTTTGATAATATATAAACCTGCGCGCTAAACTTAGTATGCGGAGTTATAGAACCGGGTTTCGCCAGGACTTGGCCTCGCTCTATCTCGTCCCGGGCGACACCTCTAAGAAGAACGCCGATATTATCTCCGGCTTCCGCCTGATCAAGCAATTTTCTAAACATCTCCAAGCCGGTCGCTACCGTCTTTTTTGTCTCCTTAATACCGACTATCTCGATCTCTTCACCAACATCTACTTTGCCGCGCTCGACTCTACCAGTGGCCACCGTACCGCGACCTGTGATAGTAAATATATCCTCAACCGGCATAAGAAAAGGTTTTTCCACATCTCTTACTGGAGTTTTAATATAAGAATCAACCGCGTCCATCAGTTTATAAATGGGGCCGCAGATCTCACAATCCCTATCACCGCAAGCATGTTCCAACGCTTTTAAAGCACTGCCGGCAACTATCGGAATATCGTCTCCGGGAAACTCATACTCGTTTAAGAGTTCTCTGACTTCTACTTCTACCAGCTCAAGCAATTCAGGGTCATCTACTTGGTCGACCTTATTGAGGAAAACAACTATATAGGGCACGCCTACTTGCCGAGCCAGTACTATATGCTCACGAGTCTGAGGCATCGGACCGTCCGCGGCTGATACTACTAAAATCGCGCCGTCCATCTGCGCCGCGCCGGTAATCATATTCTTTACATAATCAGCATGGCCCGGACAATCAACATGAGCATAGTGGCGGTTGGCTGTTTGATATTCTACGTGCGAAATAGCAATAGTAATGCCCCGCTCCCGCTCTTCAGGTGCGTTATCGATTGAATCGAAAGTTCTGTCTTCTACATCCTCACCAGCCGCGCGCAGGCACTTGGTAATAGCAGCCGTCAAGGTTGTCTTACCATGGTCAACGTGACCGATAGTACCGATATTCATGTGTGGTTTGGTTCTTTCAAACTTCTTCTTAGCCATGCTTCCTCCTTGCCTTTATTAGATTTATAATTTTACGATGTTTAAAACAACACCGGACTTGCATAAAATTTTACTGGTTCGCAGCCGCGGAATATTCACCCCTGACCTTAGCAATGACCTCATCCGCCACTGCTTTTGGAACTTCGTCATAACGGTCAAACTGCATTGTAAACGTGGCCCTGCCTTGAGTTCTTGAACGAACATCGGTAGCGTAGCCAAACATCTGCGATAACGGAACCTTAGCTTTAATAATTTGAGCTGAAAGCCTGGCCTCTATACCTTCAATAAAACCACGACGGGAGTTAAGGTCACCCATAACATCTCCCATAAATTCCTCGGGGACAACTACCTCTACCGCCATAATCGGCTCAAGCAGTACGGGCTTGCCTCTTTTAACTCCGGCCTTTAGTGCCATCGAACCGGCAATCTTGTAAGCTATTTCCGATGAATCGACCTGATGATATGAGCCATCGATTAAATCGACTTTAATATCAACTAGCGGGTAGCCCGCCAACGGCCCGGCGTTCATCGCCTCTGTTATGCCTTTTTCAGTCGGCTTAATAAATTCGCGCGGAATCGACCCACCTTTAATAGAATTCGTAAACTCAAGCCCAACACCGGTTTCGGCCGGCTCAAGCGATATTACAACGTGGCCATATTGGCCGCGGCCACCGGTTTGGCGAATATATTTGCCCTCCACATTGGAGACCGGTTTTCTTATAGTTTCTCTATAAGCAACTTGAGGCCGTCCCACATTAGCATCAACCTTAAATTCTCTCAATAACCTGTCGACAATAATCTCTAGATGAAGTTCACCCATACCGGAGATTATCGTCTGTCCGGTCTCAATATCACTACGCACCTTAAAGGTTGGATCTTCCTCGGCCAGTTTCGCTAAAGATACTCCTAATTTTTCTTGGTCCGCTTTAGTTTTCGGCTCAATAGCGACCGAGATGACCGGATCAGGAAAGACCATGGACTCTAAAGTCAACGGATGCTCCGGGTCCGTAAGCGTATCCCCGGTTGTAGTTTTTTTAAGACCGACAGCCGCCACAATATCACCGGCTGAAACTTCTTTAAGGTCTTCACGATGATTGGCGTGCATTTGGAGAATGCGCCCGACTCTGCTCTTTGCACCGCTGGTATTATTTATTATAGTACCGCCGGCTTGTAATTTACCGGAATAAACTCGGAAAAATGTCAACTTACCGACAAAAGGGTCGGTCATGACTTTAAACGCCAGCGCCGTGAAAGGCTCGTCGGGATCCGCCGAGCGTTTTTCACTCTTCTTGGTATAAGAATTAACGCCCTCGATAGGCGGTACGTCTATGGGCGAAGGCAGATAGTCGATGATAGCGTCAATCAAGGGCTGGACTCCTTTGTTCTTGAATGAAGTCCCGCAAACAACCGGTACGGCTTTTACGTCTAAGGCCGCTTTCCTTATCCCCAGCTTGACCTCAGCCTCGGATATCTCTTCGCCCTCCAAGTACTTATGCATTAAAGAGTCATCGTATTCAGCTATCTGCTCAATTAATTGCTCTCGGTATTGGCCGGCCTTATCTTTAAGATCCTCAGGAATTTCCTCTTCGTCCCAAGCTTCTCCCTTTTCATCTTTATAAATAATGGCCTTCATCTTCACCAGGTCGATGATGCCTTTAAAATTATCCTCGGAACCAACCGGCAATTGAATAGGCAGCGGGTTGGTTCGTAATCTATCTACCATCATAGCGACAGCTTTATAAAAATCAGCGCCAATGCGGTCCATCTTATTAATATAAGCGATTCTTGGAACTTGATATTTATCAGCTTGCCGCCATACTGTCTCGGATTGCGGTTCAACACCCTCAACGGCACTGAATATCGCTATGGCGCCATCAAGCACTCGCAGTGAACGTTCGACTTCGACCGTAAAGTCCACGTGCCCGGGCGTATCTATAATATTTATGCGATAGCCGTGCCAAAAACACGTAGTCGCCGCCGAGGTAATGGTAATACCCCGTTCCTGTTCCTGAGCCATCCAGTCCATAACGGCGGTACCCTCATGGACTTCACCGATCTTATAAGTTTTACCGGTATAAAAAAGAATACGCTCAGTTGTCGTAGTTTTTCCGGCATCTATATGAGCCATAATACCGATATTTCTAGTTTTATCTAACGAGACTTTCTCTACCATATCTTCTTTCTAACCCTTCCCGAAATTACATCTTAAAACCAATAGATCTTTCGCACCCGACATCTTGGCAAAGAAAAACAATAAAATAACGGATTGCCAATGTCAACTAAGTTTTATAAATATTACCATCTATAATGGGCAAAAGCTCTATTGGCCTCGGCCATCTTATGTAAATCTTCTTTTTTCTTTATTGACGAGCCCACACCATTATATGCGTCTAATATTTCCGCCGCCAACCGTTCGCACATTCTCTTCTCACGCCGAGTGCGAGAAAAAGCCACTATCCATCTGAGCGATAGAGTAACAGCTCGCTTCGGTGCAACTTCAATCGGCACTTGATAAGTCGCCCCACCGACGCGCCTTGATTTAACCTCAAGACCCGGCCTAACATTGTCAAGCGCTTTCTTGTAGATATCCAACGGGTCATTGCCCGTCTTATTCTTTATTATATCAAAAGTCTCGTAAACGGTCTTTTCAGCGATGCTCTTTTTACCATCTTGAAGAATCGCATTTATTAATTGAGTAACACGCCTATTGTTATAAACAGGATCTGGTGTTATCTCTCTTATTGCTGCTGGTCCTTTTCTAGGCATACATTTCCTTTTAAAAATAGTCGGCTTTTAAGCTATTCAGCCTCGTTTTGCTCCATATTTTGAACGAGATTGCTTTCTGTCACTTACACCAGCGGTATCAAGCGCGTTACGGACGATTTTATAACGAACACCCGGCAGATCTTTTACTCGTCCGCCCCTTAATAAAACAATTGAATGTTCTTGCAAATTATGGCCGATACCGGGAATGTAAGACGTTACTTCCATACCGTTTGTCAACTTGACCCGAGCCACTTTACGCAACGCCGAGTTAGGCTTCTTAGGAGTAGTTGTATATACCCGCGTACATACTCCGCGTTTCTGCGGCGCTCCTTTTAATGCCGGTGTCGATGTTTTGTTTTTAGCTACTGTTCTACCCTTACGCACTAGCTGTGATATAGTTGGCAATATCTCTCCTACCTGGTAATTTTTCTATTTTAAGACAACAGCGAAATAATATACCATCATAATACTAAACTGTCAAATTAATATTTATGGCGGCTACATTTTTATCGCATTTCCCTGTTTGCTTGAGGCGGCGCTTTCGGCCAAACCGGATTCCGGTGCTTCTTTTCCACCCTTTTCCGCCATTTCCTCGCCGTCTTCCGCGGTCGGCACATACTTAATATTGATCTTACGATAGCGACCCATACCGGTCGCGGCCGGAATCAACTTACCTATTATTACATTTTCTTTTAAACCCAGTAAGGGATCGACTCGACCTGAAATCGCCGCTTCCGTCAACACTCGCGTCGTTTCTTGAAACGATGCCGCCGACAAAAAGCTTTCCGTCGCCAGAGAAGCCTTAGTTATTCCTAAAAGCACTTGTTTGGCAACCGCCGGTTCGCCGCCGTTCGCTATGACTTTTTCATTCTCTTCCTCTAATCGATGTTTATTGATAAGCTGCCCCGGCAGCACCTCGGCGTCACCCGGTTCGACTACAAGGACTTTTCTTAACATCTGACGTATTATCAACTCAATATGCTTATCATTGATGTCAACACCCTGAGAGCGATAAACCGCCTGAACCTCACCGACAAAATATTTTTCTAAATCTCGAGAGCCTTTGATTCGTAATATCTCATGCGGATTAATCGAGCCCTCGGTCAAAGGTACGCCGGCTTTGACTTTTTGGCCGTCCTTGACCTTAAGCCGCGAACGCCTTGAGACCTGATATATTTTTTCCAGGCTCTTGGCACCCCGAATAATTATCTCACGCGTCTTTTCATCTTCTCGGATCTCGACCTTGCCGGCTATTTCACTGATTTGCGCTTCGCCTTTAGGTTTGCGGGCCTCAAATATTTCCACAATTCTTGGCAGTCCGTGAGTTATATCGGCGCCGGCGACACCACCAGTGTGAAAAGTACGCATGGTTAGCTGTGTTCCCGGTTCGCCAATAGATTGAGCGGCTATAATCCCCACGGATTCTCCAAAATCAACGATTTTACCATTGGCTAAAGATAAGCCATAGCATCTTCGGCATACTCCGTGTTCAGCCTCACAAGTCAGTACCGATCTGACTATTACTTCCTTTAAGCCGGAACGCTGGGCGATTAACTGCGCATCCGATTTTGCCAGCATCTCACCTTTTTTCAATAGTACTTCCCCAGTCTTGGAGTCGGCGATATTTTGAATCAAGACCCGGCCCACCAGTGTCTGATTCGGCTCGCCCTCATCGTCAAAGACGCCCAAATCAACGCCTTGGTCGGTCCCACAGTCATCCTCGCGCACAATGACATCCTGAGCTACATCCACTAACCGCCTGGTTAAATAGCCGGAATCAGCAGTACGGAGCGCGGTGTCCGCCAGTCCTTTTCTAGCGCCGTGAGTCGAGATAAAATACTCTAATACCGTAAGGCCCTCACGAAAATTGGCCTTAATAGGTCTGTCGATAATATCACCCTTAGGATTAGCCACCAGACCTCGCATACCGGCTAATTGGCGAATCTGTTTTATATTACCGCGCGCGCCTGATTCAGCCATCATAAAGACCGGGTTTAGACGATCAAAGTTAGCCTCCATCGCTTCTGATACGTCATCAGTGGCCTTTGTCCATATATCAACAATTTTTTGATGACTTTCCTCATGAGTGATTAAGCCGCGCCGATATTGTTTCTTTATCTTATCGACCTCGGCTTCAGGCTTATCTAAGATTTTCCACTTATTAGGCGGGATAACGATATCCTGCACACCAATAGTCACAGCCGCTTTTGTAGCGAAATGAAAACCCAAATATTTAATTTTATCAAGCATATCCACTAAAACTGACCTGTCGTATGTGAGACAACAATTCTCAATCAGCTTGCTCATCTCTTTTTTATTGATTTCATAGTTGATAAACTCTTGTTCCTCGGGAAAAACTTGATTAAAGATTATTCTACCGATAGTAGTTTCAACAATATCACCGTTTAATAAACGAACTTTTACTTTCGCGTGTAAATGGGCTTCACCGGTATTGTACGCGAGTATAGCCTCGTCCGGATCTTTAAAAATACTACCTTCACCTAAGAGACCGGGTTCTTCCATAGTTAAGTAAAAAGACCCCAGGATCATATCTTGCGTAGGGGTTGTCAACGGTCGGCCGTGGGCCGGCGACAAGATGTTATTAGTGGATAGCATCAACACTTTAGCCTCGCTTTGAGCCTCAACGGATAACGGCAAGTGTACGGCCATCTGGTCACCGTCAAAATCAGCGTTAAAAGCCGTGCATACCAGCGGATGCACCTGGATGGCCTTGCCCTCAACCAGTATTGGTTCAAAAGCCTGAATACCCAACCGATGCAACGTCGGCGCCCGATTAAGCAGTACCGGATAATCTTTGATGACTTCTTCTAATATGTCCCAAACCACCGGGTTGACTTTATCAATCATCCGCTTTGCGTTTTTAATATTAGGCGCGTGACCTTCCTGTACTAAACTCTTCATTACATAAGGCTTAAAGAGCTCCAGCGCCATAGCTTTAGGCAGACCGCACTGGTGAAGTTTGAGGTTAGGCCCGACAACAATGACCGAACGGCCGGAATAATCAACTCTTTTTCCCAGTAAGTTTTGACGAAAACGCCCTTGTTTACCCTTTAGCATATCGCTAAGTGATTTAAGGGGCCGGTTACCGTGGCCAACCACCGGTCGACCGCGACGCCCGTTGTCAAACAAACCGTCTACGGCCTCTTGAAGCATTCTTTTTTCGTTATTGACAATTATTTCCGGAGCGCCAAGGTCAAGCAATCTCTTTAAGCGATTGTTGCGGTTAATTACCCGCCTATATAGGTCATTCAAATCAGAGGTGGCAAAACGCCCGCCGTCAAGCTGGACCATCGGACGCAGGTCCGGCGGAATAACCGGAATCACGTCCAACACCATCCATTCCGGTTTATTACCGCTTTGTCTAAACGCCGAGACGACTTTGAGTCTCTTAATAGCCCGGCTCTTTTTTTGGCCTTTGGAGTTCTTGAATATATCTTTTAACGATTCATATTCTTTCTCAATATCGAACGTTTCCAATAATTCTTTTATAGCTTCAGCACCCATTCCCCCTTGAAAATAATCGCTATAATACATTCTTAGATCACGATATAGTTGCTCATCAGTAATGAGTTGTTTGGGCACGATTTCCTGAAATACTTCAAAGACCTTATTCAGTTCTTTGATCTTATCTTCAGTTTCCTCTTTAATATCTTTAAGATCGGCTTCTATCTCCGCCGATTTACGAAGCTCGGGTTTAGCTTCAGCCTCATCATTTTTATCATTTTTGTCGCTGTCGTCCGTATCTTCTTTATCCGCGACCACTTTTTGCGCCCGACTCTTTTTTTTCTTCTTATTGGCTTCCTTTTCCGCCGCGAAAAACTTGATGGAATCTTGTAACTCTTCTTCAAATATTTTAATTTGCGTTTCCGTCTCCGCCTTTAAATTCTTAATATCTTCTTCAAGCTCACCTTTTAACTTAAGTAAATCCTTGGTCCGTAGATCATCATCGACATCAGTAATGATATAAGCGGCAAAATAGAGTACTTTTTCCAAATCTTTAGGCGAGATATCCAATAGATATCCCAACCGGGAAGGTATGCCTTTAAAATACCAGATATGAGAGACGGGAGCAGCCAGCTCAATATGGCCCATACGGTCACGCCTAACTTTTGACCTGGTGACTTCGACACCGCAACGCTCACAGATTATACCTTTAAACCTGACTCGCTTATATTTTCCACAATAGCATTCCCAATCTTTGGTCGGTCCAAAGATCTTTTCACAGAACAAGCCGTCTTTCTCCGGACGCAGTGTACGATAATTAATAGTTTCCGGTTTTTTTACTTCACCGCTAGACCATCTGCGAATCTGCTCAGGTGACGTTAGCCCTACTTTTAAAGCGTCAAATTCGTTTACATCAAACAAATTTTAACCTCCATTGACTCTGTCTTATACTTACTTATTATCAAATACCCGCCTTATCGGAACCTTTCTTCGCCGTCGGGCTCTCATCTTTTTTTTCTTTTTTCTTTTTCTCTTCCTTACCTGCCGTTGACTTTCCGTCTGAGATATCAATGCCTAATTCTGCCGCGGTTTTGAGAATATCATCATCAGTACTCTCTTTTATCTCGATTTCTTCACCTTTGTCCGTCAGAATCTCTACATTCAAGCACAAACTTTGCATCTCTTTTATTAATACCTTGAATGATTCAGGTATGCCGGGTTCCGGTATATCCTCACCTTTTACTATAGCTTCATAAGCTTTTACCCGGCCGACAACATCATCAGACTTAATGGTCAAGACCTCCTGTAATGTATAGGCGGCCCCATAAGCTTCCAACGCCCAGACTTCCATCTCACCAAAACGCTGGCCGCCAAACTGGGCTTTACCGCCCAGCGGTTGCTGGGTAACTAAAGAATATGGTCCGGTCGAGCGCGCGTGTATCTTATCATCAACCAGATGCAAAAGTTTTAATATGTAAATATAACCGACGGTTACCGGAGATTGGAATGGTTCACCCGTATGGCCATCGTAAAGAATTGCCTTTCCTGACCTGGGCAACCCCGCTTTTTCCAACGCTTCTTCAATTTCTTCTTCGGTAGCGCCGTCAAAGACCGGCGTCGCGATTTTAATGGGACCATTAGCCGGTTCTCCGTTTTCGCTCCAGCCGGTATGCGCCGCCCAACCCAGATGAGTCTCCAAAATCTGGCCCAGATTCATGCGCGACGGCACGCCTAATGGATTTAATACTATATCCACCGGTGTCCCGTCCTCTAAAAACGGCATATCTTCTTCGGGCACGATTTTAGAAATAACACCTTTATTTCCATGCCGTCCGGCCAATTTATCACCCTCGGAGATTTTTCGTTTTTGAGCGATATAGACTCTGACTAATTCATTAACGCCCGGCGATAACTCATTACCCGCCGCCCGAGAAAAGACCTTAACGTCAATTACCCTGCCGGTTTCACCATGAGGCACTTTAAGAGAAGTATCGCGGACTTCTCTGGCTTTTTCACCAAAAATAGCCCGCAGCAGTCTCTCCTCAGCAGTTAATTCCGTTTCACCTTTGGGTGTGACTTTACCGACCAATATGTCACCCGGACCAACCTCGGCGCCTATGCGTATAATACCCCGCTCATCAAGGTCTTTTAAACCTTCTTCGCCGATATTGGGGATTTCCCGAGTAATCTCTTCAGGACCAAGCTTAGTATCGCGAGCATCGGTTTCATGCTCTTCAATATGAATCGAGGTCAACTCATCATCTTTTATCAAACGCTCGTTTATAACAATAGCGTCTTCGTAGTTATAGCCCTCCCATATCATAAATGCTACCAAGAGATTTTTCCCTAAAGCCAACTCACCATTTTCGCTGGCCGGGCCATCCGCGATTACATCTTCCGCTTTTAATTTATCACCCTCGTAAACAATGGGTTTTTGATTGACGCAAGTTCCTTGATTGGAACGATCGAATTTTAACAAATTATATGTTTTGATTTTTTTTGATTTATTTTTGATGGATATATGGTCAGCGGCCACCTCGACTACCTCGCCGGCTTCATCCGTAACTACGACTTCGCCGGTATCTTTAACCGCTCGACGCTCTATACCGGTACCCACCAGCGGCGACTCCGGTTTCAACAAAGGTACCGCCTGCCGCTGCATATTGGAACCCATCAACGCGCGATTGGCGTCATCATGCTCTAAAAAAGGAATCATAGCCGTCGCCACACTGACGATCTGTCTCGGAGACACATCCATGTAATCGACTTTATCAGGCTCAACGGCATCTACGTCTTCTTTGATTCGCACTAAAACCTTGTCGGAAATAAATCGGCCTTTTTTATCGAGCGG
Organism: uncultured Actinomycetes bacterium; assembly: GCA_913009475.1. GTDB lineage: Bacteria > Actinomycetota > Aquicultoria > CAJVYJ01 > CAJVYJ01 > CAJVYJ01. The sequence goes on from CAJVYJ010000018.1 coordinate 11,563, forward strand.
CGCGTTGGCCTGCGCTATAACATATTTATCTTCCACGTCAGCCGTTAAATAATGAATTTCGTCGGTTACCAAACCGTTTTTAACCTTGCGGTATGGTGTCTCAATAAATCCAAAATCATTAATCCTGGCAAATGTCGCCAACGAACCGATGAGCCCGATATTGGGGCCTTCCGGTGTCTCGATCGGACACATGCGCCCATAATGAGACGGATGCACATCACGAACTTCAAAACCAGCCCGCTCCCGTGATAAACCGCCCGGCCCTAAAGCTGATAGACGACGTTTATGAGTTAAACCCGACAAAGGATTGGTCTGATCCATAAATTGTGATAACTGGCTTGAGCCAAAAAATTCTTTAATGGAAGCGACAACGGGCCTGATATTTATTAATGACTGAGGAGTGATCGACTCTAGATCTTGAGTTGTCATCCGCTCACGCACTACCCGTTCCATTCGAGCTAAGCCGATTCTGAATTGGTTCTGAATCAACTCTCCGATAGAACGCAATCTACGATTACCGAAATGATCGATGTCATCAAGATCGCCGCGATTATTTTGCAAGCCGACCAGATATTGGATGACCGACAGAATATCTTCTTTTGTCAATGTGGTTATTTTTTTATCTGTTTTCAGCTCCAGCTTCTTGTTTAATTTATAACGACCCACATTGGCCAAGTCATAACGATGAGGGTTGAAAAAAAGATTATCAAGCAGCGACCTGGCGCTGTCGACCGTAGGCGGTTCGCCGGGACGCAATCGCTTATATAATTCTATTAGCGCCTCTTCTTGTGTTTCCGTATAATCTTTTTCTAAAGTTTTATTAATTGAAACAGCGTTATCAAAGAGTTTTAATATTTCATCATTATCGCCGAAACCCAAAGCTTTAAGCAGTATGGTTACCGGCTGCTTCCGCTTTCTGTCGATGCGAACATAAACCAGGTCTTTTTTATCCGTCTCAAATTCAAGCCATGTCCCCCGACTGGGAATAATCTTACAATGATATATAAGTCTGTCGGAAGTCTTGTCAATATCGCTATTATAATATACGCCCGGCGACCTTACCAATTGGCTGACGACTACTCTTTCCGTCCCATTAATAACAAACGTGCCTTTTTTTGTCATCAAGGGAAAATCGCCCATAAACACTTGTTGCTTCTTAATTTCACCCGTCTCTTTATTAATGAAGTTAACATCCACAAAAAGAGGAGCTGAATAAGTCATATCTTTCTCTTTGCACTCTTCAACACCATGCTTGATCTCATCGAATTTATACTCGCCAAATTCAATGGCTAAATTTCCGGTAAAGTCTTCAATCGGAGAGATATCTCGAAATATATTGGCCAAGCCTTGTTCGAGAAACCATTTAAAAGAATCTCTTTGAATAGCGATGAGATTTGGAAAATCAAGAATTTCGGGTATTTTTGCAAAACTAATGCGCTTTCTAGCATTAACCATTTTCACCAGGCGATTCACTCCTTTTTAGTTTGAAAAGATCAAATTTGTCATAAACAAATAAATTATCATTCATATTTAATATTGTCAAATCTTTTTTTATATTTTTTTATATTTTATAATATCCAAGCAGTAGAGACGTTGCATGCAACGTCTCTACAACATTTTTCTTTTTCACGGGCGGGCGCAAGGCCCGCCCTACACGTTTTACATTCTTACGCCTTACGCTCTTGCGTTTTCTCCCCTCAACCCTCTCCGCACTACGCTCCCCTTAGAACTATTACTTTATTTCTACGGTCGCCCCGGCTTCTTTAAGCGCCGACTCTATCTTTTCAGCTTCCTCCTTGGAAACACCCTCCTTGACCGCCTTTGGCGCTGAATCCACAAGACCTTTGGCTTCCTTTAGACCCAGTCCGGTAATAGTACGCACCTCTTTGATGACCTTAATTTTTTCATTACCGAAACTCGCTAATATGACATCGAAGGAAGTTTTTTCCTCAACAACGCCCGGAGCCACCGCCGCGCCCGGAGCCACCGCTACAGCCACAGGGGCCGCGGCACTGACGCCAAAGGTTTCCTCAAGCGCTTTAACTAATTCCGATAACTCGATAACTGACATATTTTTAACCTGTTCAATAAATTCTTCCGTCTTCATAGACTCTCCTTTAGATTTTTTAACTTCTTTTTTAGGCGGCGACGCACTCTTTTTTGCCGCTTTTTCCTCAGACTTAGAACCGCTTACTTTTTCCTTTTTATCTTTTTTTTCTTCATCAGCCATTTTAGCCTCCTATAAATTTCTTATTATGCCGATCTTTGTTCATTTATTTGCTGCAGCGTTGAGACAAACGCGCGAATCAAACCTTGCAGCACGCCGGCTAAATTTCTTATCGGCGCCTGCATCAAACCAATGCTTTGAGCTAATAAAATATCTCGGGATGGAAGAGAAGCTATTGTCATAACATCCTCAGCATTAAGGACTCTGCCGTCAATAAATCCGCCTTTAAGTTTTAAACTTTTATGCTCCTTGGCAAAATCAGATAATATTTTTGCCGCCGTGATCGCGTCCGAATAACCAAAAGCAATAGCCGTCGGGCCTTCCAAAAAGTCAGCCAAACCTTGGAATTCAGTATCTTGTACGGCGATCTTGGTCAGCGTATTTTTGAATATCTTATATTCAACGTCATCTTGACGCAGGTCCCGCCTTAATAGAGCCAACTCTTTAACATCCAGGCCACGAAAATCCGACAAAACCACGCCTGAAGTCTTTCCCAGTTTATCCTTGACTTCAGCTATAACCGCTTCTTTTTCAGACTTTTCCATTTAACCTCCCTTCAAAAAATAAATAACCTCCCATAAACAGGAGGTTGAAATGAAAACTGAAATATTAATATAACTAATTTCCAACCTCGGCAGGATTATTAACAATATATTCATTGCCCTGCTATCTATGGTTTTAAGATATAAAATTTTATTTGTACCCTCTAAGCGCCTCACTCTGAGAGCGAAATTTCGCTTTCGTCGAAAAAACTTAGAAGGCTATTAGCTCGCTATAAACTCATCCTCATATTTCAATTTAGTCTTAGTGGTATCAACCATGATACCCGGACCCATAGTATTGGCCATGTATATACTTTTTAAATAGGTACCTTTGAGTGACGCCGGCTTGACTCTGGAGATTTCATCAATCAAAACCGCGTAATTTTCAAATAAATCTTGTTCCGAAAAAGACGACTTGCCGATAACCGTATGAATTATACCGTATTTATCCAGTCTATACTCGACTTTTCCCGCTTTAATATCCTTAATCGCTTTACTGACCTCAAATGTTACCGTTCCCGTTTTCGGATTAGGCATTAACCCGCGAGGGCCTAAGATTTTTCCTAATTTGCCGACTACCGACATCATGTCCGGAGTGGAAATAGCCGCGTCAAAATCAGTCCAGCCTTTGGCGATCTTTCCAGCCAAGTCCGCGCCGCCTACAAAATCCGCGCCCGCCGCCTCGGCTTCTTTAATTGCGTCACCTTTAGCGAAAACAATAATCCGCATGGTCTTGCCGGTGCCGTGCGGTAAGACAATACTGCCGCGAACTTGCTGATCGGATTGTCTGGGATCTACTCCCAGACGAATATGTACTTCTACGGTCTCATCAAACTTAGCTCTGGCCGTATCTTTTATCGATTTAATCGCCGCTAACGGCGAATATACGGAACCGGCCTCGACCTTGTCCAAAACCGCCATATAGCCTTTACTAGAACCCAAACTTATCTCCTGTTTTTAAATTACCCTACTTCTATTCCCATACTGCGAGCCGTACCCGCTATAATTTTCATGGCCGCCTCAATATCATTAGCGTTTAGATCTTTCATCTTCATTTCCGCTATCTCTCGCACTTGCGACGGCGAAACCTGGCCGACTTTATTTCTATTAGGCTCACCGGAGGCCTTTTCAATGCCCGCGGCTTTTTTTAATAATACCGCCGCCGGCGGCGTCTTGGTTATAAACGTAAATGAACGATCCTCGTAAACAGTAATCTCCACCGGAATAACCGTACCGGACTGGGCCTGTGTTTGCGAATTATATGCTTTGCAAAACTCCATAATATTAACCCCGTGCTGGCCTAAAGCCGGACCAACGGGAGGCGCCGGATTAGCTTGCCCGGCGGGAATCTGCAATTTAATAATACTTAAAACCTTTTTTGCCATATTTACGACCTTCGATTTAAACTTATTTTTACAATTTTGCTACTTGGCTGAACGATAATTCAACCGGTGTTTCGCGACCAAAGATAGAGACTAACACCTTAAGCTTATTTTGGTCAAGATTAATTTCTGAAATAGTACCGGTAAAATCAGCCAAGGGACCGGAGACCACTTTAATGCTTTGGCCTTCAGAGAATTCTGTTTTCGCTTTCGGTTTACCGGTAACGGCGCGATGTATTATTTTATTTACTTCATCTTTGGATAAAGGCACAGGCTTAGTATTTGAGCCGACAAAACCGGTTACGCCGGGTGTATTTCTAACTACATACCAGGAAGCATCAGTTAAATCCATCTGGACCAAGATATAGCCGGGAAAAACCTTTTTTTGCGTTATCTCTTTTTTGCCCGCCTTGATCTCCATAATTTCTTCAGTCGGAATAATCACTTGAAAAATTTTTCTTTCCATGTCCATCGATGATATTCGATGTTCTAAATTTGCCTTTACTTTATTTTCATAACCTGAATATGAATGAATAACATACCATTTTTTTGCCATTTGCGGTCTTTTAACCCCCTATTAAAGGTAATATTTTTTTTACCATCGCAGCGAAAACAACATCCAAAATACCAATATAGGCCACAAAAAAAAGAATGGCGACGAAAACCACTAATGACGCGGAAATCGTCTCTTTCCGGCTGGGCCAGATAACTTTTTTAAACTCGGAACGGACTTCTTTAAAATATTGGCCAATAGATTGCACTAAGTTTTTCTTATCTTTTTTAGCCGCCTTTTTCTTTGGCGGCAGTATCTTTTTTACTTTCGGTAGAGCCATGACATTCCCTTTG
>CAJVYJ010000019.1 GCA_913009475.1 uncultured Actinomycetes bacterium
CCCTCACGGGAATTATCGGCCTGCCGTCAACAGTGTGAGGAGGAACATTATATAGATATCGACGACTGGCGTATGCGTTGTGTGGGCACGGCCATGGTTACGGCGGATGATTTTTCCATTATCGAGCAGTTGCCGGCGGCGGTAGATAGGGGTTGGGACGGCTTTCGCCTGGAAACACATTTTGATGGCAGCGATAAAATCAATGCCGTTATGGAGGTTTACGGATCAGCCTTGAAGACTATTCAAGCAGGAGAGCCATATCCGCGTGAAGATTTTTACAATAGATTAACACAGGTAAGCGGTAAATTATGCAATGGTTGGCGTTTTGGGTTGTCGGGGCGCGACTATCATTCCGCTGTGGACAAAGATCCGCTGAAAACGGCTGAGCAATTCCGGGGACACCATGCTTAATTCGTGAGGGCGTAGGCCATAGAACCACCCCACAGCTGCGAAGAGCGCAAGCGAGCAGAGAGCGGAGCGGATTGAACGGAGAGAAAAAGTGCTAAGGTTTTCCTCTAGACCTCTCGGCTGCAAGGGAATGTGATGATGTAGGGGCGGGCCTTGCGTCCGCCCGTGGACATGGGAAATGTATAGATAGATGTGGAGATAGAAAGCTGAAAATTTCGGATAAGTTGTTGGCAATTAAATATAATAGTGGAATAATTATAAATATTTAACTAAAATGGTATCAAGAGTAGAGTGATGATGGCAGATAAACATAAACATAAAAATAAAACAGTAGAATTGATGTGTCCGGCCGGTAACCTGGAGACGGCCAAGCTGGCAATCGACAGTGGGGCTGACGCCATCTATGCCGGAGTCACAAATCTTTCCATGCGACCCAAACGGGTGGAATTTTCCGATGATGACTTTAACACACTAATAGAGTATACCCAGCATCGGGGCAAAAAACTTTACGCTACCATGAATATCTGTCCCAAGCCCAGTGATGTCGATAATTTTAAAAGACGAGTAGCTGAGATATACGAACAAGGCGTGGACGCGGTCATCGTTTCAGACGTTGGTATGATGAGTTGGATTCATCAGAACTATCCCAAACTTCCCATTCACGCCTCTATTATGACCAGTATTGTCAACGTAGAATCGGCTAAATTTTACCATGACTTGGGTGCTCGCGTAGTATTGGTATCGCGCAGTCTGGATGATTTAAAAGGATTAAAAGAGATTAGAGAAGAAGCGGGCGTTGATATCGAGTTATTTGTCCACGGCGGCATCTGCTATATGTTTGACGGCTATTGTTATATGTCCAGCTATTGGCGGCAGGAATGGGGATATGACGGCGATATGGGTGCTATGAGGCTATTCGGTCAGAATAACACCAAAGGTGAATGCCATCTGATTTGTAAACGTGAATGTGGCTTGCGTAAAGGTGATAATCAAGTAGCAACAGGACGGCTTATGCGGCGTCATGATGATGTGGGCCTAAAAAATCTACCTTTCTATCTTGATATCGGTGTAAAAATATTGAAAATCGAGGGCCGGGCCATGCCGGCTTATTATATCGAAGAGGCTACCAAACTTTATCGCCGGGCTATAGACCTATACCAAGGCGATCCGGAGAAATATATTATCAGCGATGAGTGGAGTGCCGTAGTTGAACGCTTAATCGAGGCCCGCTGGGAGTATGAGCGCCGCTGGGATATTCAACGCCAGACACAGGAGTGGGAGAGGCAAACGGCAACATAGAGGTGCCGCTGAAACTCTATCGGTCGCTATTCCACTGGTGAGCGATTTTATTCACTTAAGACTAAGGTATATAATTTGCGAGCGAAAAAACTTCTGTTTCTAATATCAACCGCGATGATTTTAATCATATTAACCTCTTGTAGTAAAAATACGACCAGTCCGGCACAGGCCGTAAAGGAAATAAATAAATACAAACGATCTGAGCCGGCTTCCATCGGTTAGCTTGATAGTTTTGCGGCGCCAAAACTCCATCTTGACCATCATAGAGATTATGTTGAATTAATTAATAAATATTTAGCTAATCCGCATTTTGATGATTATATTATATCGCGCATGTTTGAGAATATTAAATTCGACATGGATGAAAAGGGCGCCAGAACCGAAAACGAGGCTGCTATAACTCTGAAGTTGGGAACCTCTCCCTTTGAGCCGAATGATACCAAACATTTGATATTAAATAAACCATTTTGAGTGGTTATGAAGAAAAAAGCATCAAAAAATCCTTATTTTATTTTAGGAGTAATAAACTCCAACTTGATGGAAAAGGCAGAGAGCGATGTTAATTAATTCATCCGAGGAATAAGGAGATCATGGCATATCCATCATATATCGTACGAGGAATAGCGCGGTGAGTGATAATTCAAAGTCATCCGTATACAATCGGAAAGAAAGCTGTTAAACGATTTGATAAAGATGCGACTCTCCTGTACTTTTCAAAACTGAAAAAGTTGAATACCTTCTTGTTTTATCTGTATAAATATATTATTCTCCATGTATGAATTCCTTTAGTATATCCCAATTTAGACGGTCTGTAGTTGTCATTTTAGCCATAGTTATGTTAATCGGAGCTACTAGCGTTGTATCGGCTCAAGAAAAAAATTCAATTGGAAACGCGGCGATGTGTGTCAATTGCTCAATGCAGCTCTGTGATGGCTCCGGTTTTCGGACCGCTTGCATCAATAATTGTTATTTGAGTAAAGCGGACGCCACCGGTTTAAGTGTGTGGTCCCAGAATTTTTATGAATTCATCAACCAAGAATCGAACAAAAAAGTAACTCCCGATATTTTTGCTGAGATATTAAAGCAACCTAAGTGCCTTTTTCCAAGAATTAACTTCTACTTTTTACTTTTTAAACCACCGCAGTTTTAAACTAATCAACAATATTTCAACGTCATTATCCAAATAAACTTTATCTTACGGGTTAAAAACTGATTTTTAGCCGGTAAGTTTTGATTGCAGGGAGAAAAAATGAAAAGCAAATTTTTATCAGTGATTTTTATTGCTGTCTTGATTGTCTGTTTAACTCCGATAGTCGGAGTAGCAGCCGCTAGTAACTCTACTCATAATCTTGAAAAATCAAACAGGATTATTGGTAAGCTACGAAGCGTGACTTTTGAGTATCAAAGTCTTAAAGATAGTCAAAGCCAACCTTCGGCCGCGCTTAGAGCTTGGATTCAGGAAAGAACGGCTGCCGGCTGGAGTGAACAGAAAATCTTATCAAACACCGTCTCGACATATGGGGAAACCATTCTTCTCGCGCCCCCAAAGCAAGGATTTAATTTGATATTGTGGCTTACACCTTTCATCTTAATTGGAATTGGTGCTGTTTTTATAGCATTGCTGGCATTTTCATGGTCTAAAAAGAAAGATATTCTCGTCGATTCTATTGTTAAGAATAATAAGCGAGAAATTGATACTAAGGACAAGGAACAAGAAATTTATAGCGCCAGGCTAGCGGCGGAATTAAAAAAATATAATGTTTAAGGCGGATGTATAATTCAGCTCCGATCCGTGCTCAAGATAAGAAGGCGATAATTTCCAAATCGAAACCGCGGAAAATTCTTTTAGAGAGAGCATTGAGCCATGCCTCAATGCTCCTAGTGCTTATTTTTTCCCTGCTATCAACTGTTGGTCACGCTCTTTAACGTCAATATAATCGATACCACCGAAACCGGCTGCTTTTAGCCAGCCGCTGAATTCATCAAGAGTCCAAGTTCCACCTTCATGGGTATTAACCAGCATATTGACGGCGAATAGGGGTGCGGAAGGGGATAAGCCGCGTACGAAATCCAAGATGACAATAATACCGCCGGGATTCAATATTTTATAAATCTTTTTAAACAGGGCCGCGTTCTTTTCCTCGCTGTATATATGAGTAATATTGCCTAAATAAACTATATCAAAAGCTCCGGATGGTAGAGACTTGTTAAAATCTCCAGTTACGAGCTCGATATTAGGGTTGTCGCCAAGGCTTTCTTGGTCTAATTCGATAACCGCGGGAATATCAAATAAAGTTGAATCTAAACCGCGTTGCGCGAAGAGCCGGCTGACGGTGCCGGTAGCGCCGCCGATATCAAGAACTTTTTTGGCCTGTGGATTCTGGGAGAGACAATACTCAACCGCCTGCGCAGCTGTTTTTTTAGCATAAACATCCATGGCTTTGATAAATCCCTCCGGGGTTTCCGAAAACCTGTCACCGGCCACCGGTTGGCCGCTCACCAATACTTCAGGTAGTGTCAGCCAGCGTTCCGCCAAGCGCAACGAATGAGAGATAGAAAAACCGATAAAGTTAGGATGGTTCTCATCAATCAATTGTGTTACAGCCGCGTCAGTTAACGAAAAACGGCTATCTTTAATGGTTAGATAACCGGCTGCCGTTAGGGCGTTCAAAAGAATATCAGTGGCGCGCTCATCAGTGTTAATATTATCAGCCAGTTCATTGGCTGTCAGCGGTTTATCAGCTAGTATTTTAAATATTCCCAATCGGTAGGCCGAGCCGGCAAGAAGCATTTCTTGCCAACCACCAGGCGTATACCAGTGTTTTTCTGTGTAATCCAACGAAGATGAAAAGAAACCCACCAATTAAACTCCTAAAAAATAGCATTTTATTTAATGCCAAATTATAGCATAAAAAACAAGTGAAAATTAAGAATCATAGTAGATGTTTACTTCTTAAGTTTTTGAAAAAAGCTGACGATAAACTTTGTAAACCTAACTTGATAGGAACATAATGTCTACTAAAAAAAATATTGTTATAATCGGCGCCGGCCGCGGCGGCAATTCTTTGTTGGAAATTCTAAATGACGGTAAATACACTTCTGTAGTCGGTATCGCCGATTCGCACGCTTTAGCGCCCGGTCTGCGTCAAGCTGAATTGTTGAATGTCTCGACATTCATAGATTATCGAGAAATGTTAAATATTCTAGATTATGACATTGTTATCAATGTTACCGGATCGTTGGAAGTGGAAAGAGATATAGATAAGTTAAGATCGCCCGGCGCTCAAATTATCAGCGGTTCCTGTGCTCATCTTATCTGGGATTTAATTGACGAACATCTGAGCAGCCGTATAGAAACCAAAAAACGCTTAAATCAGTTTCAAGACTTGTACCATCTGGGTTTGGTTTTATCTTCCAGCCAAGAACTTAGGGAAGTTAATAATCTGGTCATCGATTATGCCACTAAACTGACTAAATATAAGGCCGGCAGTATTGTTCTGTTGGATAATAAAACCGGAGAAATGGTTTTGAAAAGCGCCAAAGGCTTTACCCCGGATTTTTATAGGAACAAACGCTGGAAGTTGAGGCCAGGCGGGCTGACCGAATATATTTTAAACCAGAAATCACCGGTGGTTATTTCAAATATAGAAAAATATCACTCATTTAATAACGAAACCTTAATCAGGGAAAAGATTAAATCAATTGCCGCGGCACCGTTGGTCGTCGACGGACGGATTTTAGGCATTCTTTATGTTGATGATTTCGAGGAGCATAAATTCAACCAGGAAGACATCTATATTTTTACACTAATATCCACATATGCCGCTCTAGCAATAGAACGTACCAAGCTGTTGGAAGATACCCGCAGAATGGCTATTACCGATGCTTTAACCGGACTTTATAATCACCGTTATCTTTTCAGCCGTCTTGATGAAGAGGTTAAAAGATCCATGAGATACCATCACCCTATGGCCATCATCACCTTTGATATTGATTTTTTTAAAACATACAATGACAGCCATGGTCATTTACAAGGTAATGAAGCTTTGAGCCTAATTGGCAAAATAACCAAAGAAAATTCGCGACAGTTAGATATATGCGCTCGTAATGGCGGCGAAGAATTTGTAATCGTTATGCCGGAGACAAATAAAAATAAAGCATATGAGTTGGCGGAAAGGCTGCGAAAAAAGGTTGATGATTTATATTTTAAAGGCGAAGAGAGCCAACCGGGCGGCAGTTTAACGATTAGTATAGGTGTTGCCGGGCTGTTGGAAGATTCTTCAGAAAGTATCGGTTTAATAAACAAAGCCGATCAAGCGCTTTACGAAGCCAAACGACGAGGGAGAAATCAGGTAGTAGCTTTTCAGAAAGGTATGCAAGAAATCGGCGTGACTTGTAAGTGGAGCAGTTAAAATTAACAATCCTCTAATTAAATTTCCCTAATTAAAACTTGACAATCAATTGAGCATCAGGAAGAATTGTAAACTATATTAATACATAAGGTTTACAATCAAATGTTAAATATTATTAAAGAACTTGAGAAAATTATAATTGACGGCGGTCTCATATCTATTCAAGAGGCTGAAAATTTAGTTGGAATCGACAACGAAGATATACCGGAGCTGGCTGCCGCGGCTGGTAGGATTCGCGCTCATTTTCACGGTAATCGCCCTGACCTATGTTCTATTATCAGCGCTCGTTCCGGACGGTGTGGTGAGGACTGTTGTTTTTGCGCCCAGTCAATCCATTACGATTGTGATATTGATACGCACCCCATGCTCAGTAGTGAGCGGATTTTGGCCGGCGCTAAACAGGCTGAAGCCAATGGCGCGCACCGATACTGTGTAGTAACCAGCGGCGACAGGCTAAGCAGACAAGACTTTGCAACTGTTTTGCGAGCTGTAACCGCTATAAAAGAAGAGACAAGTCTTAAGCGCTGTGTTTCATTAGGCCGCTTAGACAGTAATGAGATAGAAGAGTTGGTAGCGGCCGGATTAAATCGGTGTCATCATAATCTTGAAACTGCCAGAAGCTACTATCCGAAAATTTGTACTACTCATAAGTACGAGAACCGGCTGGAGACTATAGAAAAACTTAAGTCAGCCGGTATAGAGCTCTGTGTCGGTGGTATATTTAATCTTGGAGAATCAGACCGGCAACGGCTGGAGTTTGCTTTTGAAATAGCGGCGACTGAGCCTGATTCTGTTCCCATTAATTTTTTAAATCCTCGTCCCGGTACACCTTTAGCGGGGCGTCCGCCTATGGAGACTTGGGAGGCGGTTAAATTCATCGCGCTATTTCGTTTTATAATGCCTAAAGCGATAATTCGCTTAGCCGCAGGGCGATGTGAAGCACTGGGCCGCGATCAGCGTCTAGGTATTGAGGCCGGCGTTAACGGCTTACTAATCGGTGATTATTTGACAACATCCGGAAACGATATAAATAAAGATTTTGAATTGCTGGATAATCTCGGTTTTGATTCATTGCGCTCATGATAGTTAATATTAAAGATTCGCATGGTTTAAAAGAGGCCGGCTTATGGCGGCAATTGCGCAGTTATCAACCGACAGGTCCGGTAGAAGGAATTTTGGCCGGCCAGCGAATTATTAATTTCGGCAGCAATAACTATCTTGGTTTAACTCATCATCCTAAGGTCGTAAAGGCAGCACGAGAAGCTTTGGTCAAGTATGGAGCCGGTAACGGTGCGTCACGATTAATATCCGGCAACAATCCTCTCTATTGTGAGCTTGAAAGAGAATTGGCTAACATAAAAGGGGCTGAGGCGGCGTTGGTCTTCGCGACCGGATATCAAGCTAATCTTGGGGTTATTACCGCTCTCGCTTCAAGAAACGATCTTATCCTGGCGGACCGCTTAAATCACGCCAGTTTAGTCGATGGAGCCTTATTATCTAAAGCTAAGGTAAAGCGTTATCCTCATTGTGATATGAAAGTAGTCGAAGATTGGCTAAAAGTTGATGGGCAATATCGACGAAAATTTATAGTAACGGATTCAGTTTTTTCCATGGACGGCGATTTGGCTCCGTTGCACGCGTTGACAGCAATGGCTAAAAAATATAACGCGGTTTTAATTATTGACGATGCTCATGGTACTGGTGTATTAGGCAGGAAAGGCGCGGGAACGGCTGCTCATTTGCAAGTTAAAAACATTCCGGTTCAAATAGGCACTTTAAGTAAAGCGCTGGGCTCGCTGGGCGGTTTTGTTACGGGCAGCGCTGATTTAATTGATTGTCTGGTTAATAAGTCAAGAACCCTGATATACTCAACCGCTCTGCCGCCGTCTGTTTTAGCCGCGGCAACTGCAGCGGTCAATATATTACGTGAGGAGCCAAAGCGCCGACTGCGTCTTAGGGAAAATGTAAGTTATTTCAAGAGAGGGTTAAGTAAGATCGGTTTTAAGGTGAGCGAAGACCCTGTCCCGATAATTCCGATTATTGTCGGGCGGCCTGAAGATGCACTGGAGATAAGCGAGGCGTTGTTGTCTAAGGGTATATTCGTGCCGGCGATACGTCCGCCTGCTATTCCCAAGGATACTTCGAGGTTAAGAATAACTTTGTCAGCTTGCCATAAGCAGGAACAGATGGAGAAGTTGCTCAACCTGCTGAGAAAGATGTAGCCGCAAAGCCGGCTTTGCCTGCGAGAACTAGTGAGGTTTAAATATGGTAGGAAAAAAATCATTATTTATCACCGGCACGGATACGGAGATCGGCAAGACCACCGCGGCGGCTCTGCTGGCTCTTCTATACAAGCAAGCTGGTGTAAGCGTTACTTATATGAAGCCGGTACAGAGTGGTTCGGCGCGGGCAGGTACGAAACTCTATTCTCAAGACGCAGACTTTGTATCAGGGATTGCCGGTCTATCGATTGACAAGATCAACAATCCTTATAAATTCGCGGCGGTGTTGTCGCCGTACCTAGCCGCCTCTCAAGTGAAAAAGGTTATATCACTTGAGAAAATATTAGCTGACTTTTATAAGTTGCAATCGAATTATGAAGCTGTAATCGTTGAGGGCGCGGGTGGATTAATGACACCATTGACCAAAGACTATCTAATCAGTGATTTGGCGGCTAAGATGGATTTACCGTTAATAGTAGTAGCTAAAGCCGGTTTAGGTACATTAAACCATACCAAGCTGACGGTTGAAGCAGCTAGAAGGCGAGGAATTAACGTAGCTGGAATAGTTGTAAATAAATTTCCCGCGCACCCGGACCAAGCGGCTGCGACTAATGTCAGTGAACTTGAACGACTAACTGATGTGCCGGTGATTTTAAAAATACCTGAGTTTACTATTGATGATAATGGCTGGTCGACACTGCGGGAATTAAAAGCTTTCGCTGAGACAATAAAGGATAAGAAAGTCTTTGCGAAAATGAAAACAAGAGGGTATAACACTAAAGCTTTAGTTGAGGATGATGTTAAGTATATCTGGCACCCGTTTACACAGATGAAGGAATATGAACGTGAAGAACCGGCACCGCCCATCATTGAAAAGGGAGATGGAGTATTCATTTATGATACTGATGGACAGCGTTACCTGGACGGCGTGGCTTCTCTCTGGGTAAATATTCACGGCCATCGCCAACCACAGCTGGACGCGGCCTTGATTGAGCAAGCCGGTAGGTTGGCTCACTCGACTTTATTGGGTTTATCGAATATTCCCGCTATTGAGCTGGCCAAAAAGCTGGCCGAGATAACGCCGGGACGTCTAGAAAAAGTGTTCTATTCTGATAGCGGCTCGACCGCGGTGGAAATTGCTTTAAAAATCGCTTTTCAATATTGGCAGCAAGAAGGTACCACTAAAAAGAAAAATAAATTCATCAGTTTTGTTAATGCCTATCATGGTGATACCTTGGGTGCGGTCAGCGTCGGCGGTATCGATCTATTCCACGAAAAATATAAACCACTCCTATTTAATTCTTTTAAAGTAAATTCAGCTTATTGCTATCGCTGTCCGCTAAATCTTAAATATCCTGATTGTGATTTAGCCTGTTTGGCTCAGTTAGAAGCTACCTTAAAAACCCATCATCAGGAAACAGCCGCTATTATTGTGGAGCCGAAAGTCCAAGGGGCCGCGGGTATGCTAATCTCTCCGCCCGGATATCTACGTCAAATTAGAGAACTGGCCGACAAGTATAAAGTTTTGTTGATTGCGGATGAGGTAGCTACGGGATTTGGTCGTACCGGGAAGTTATTTGCTTCTCAACTCGAAGACGTCGAGCCCGACATTATCTGTTTGGCAAAGGGCATAACGGGTGGTTATCTACCGTTGGCTGCTACATTAACCAGCGAAGACATATACCTGGCTTTTTATGATGACTACAATCGGTTAAAAACATTTTTTCATGGTCACACTTATACTGGAAATCCTTTAGCTTGCAGCGTAGCGCTGGCAAATTTAAAATTATTTAAATCAGACAATGTTATCGAAGGATTGCAGGGAAAGATAGCTTTATTAAAAGATAAATTAGCAGATATAAATGATTTGCCGATTGTTGGCGATATTCGCCAATGTGGCTTTATGGTTGGAATCGAGTTGGTAAAAAATAAGAAGAATAAGGAACCTTACGCTCCTGAGTTGCGAATCGGGCACATGGTTACTCTGGCGGCCAGAAAATTGGGCGCTATTATAAGGCCACTGGGCGATGTAATAGTTCTGATGCCGCCGTTGACGATCTCGGAAAAGGAACTTGGCCGGTTGATAGATATAACCAGAGAGTCCATTAAGTCGGTGGCAGATGAACTATCTTAAAATTATTACCGATAATAGTACCCCGTCAATCATTATTGAGCCCGAAAAGCCAAGAAGCACAGTTATCTTACTTCATGGCTATGGCGGTTCAAAAGAGGAGATGTTACCATTAGCCTATCGCCTGGCATTAGCGGGCTTCGCCGGACTGGCAATAGATTTGCCGGGACACGGACAGAATAAAGAACTGTTTAATTATGAAAATGCGATAAAACTTTTAGGTGAAGTCGTGGGTGGGCCATATGACCCCGCGGCAATTATCGGCCACAGCATCAGTGCCCGGTTAGGTTTAACGTTAGGCCTTCCCATAATAATGCTCTCGCCGCCGCTGACAATAGACTTTGACGGTTCACGCTCGGAGATGCTAAAAGTTTTAAGAGCGAGACGGGTCAGAGAAGAGAAGCCTTATTGGGGATTGCGGACTATCTTAGAAAAATTAGCAGGGAAGTATGATAGCGATACTACTTCGCTAACGATTTATGGCGGGAACGACCTTAAGACTGTTAAGGATTTCGCTCAAAAGAGGCGCGGCCAAGGTTATAAGGTGATGATGGTTAAAGGCGCCGGTCATCTGGATATAATCTCCGCTGAGGAGACGTTGAGGACGGTACCGGAGTGGATAATTAAGAATGTCAAAAAAATATAACAGTTGACAGCCTCCGAGCGGAAGTCTCTGCCTGTGAAGACGTAAAATAAGGATTGAAAATTAAATCACATTTAACTAATACGGAAAAGATTAATAACTACTTCGAGTCTGTCGCTGATTCCTATAATACTCCCATTAATCAAGAATTTTACAGTGATTTGGCAAGGCGTTTATGCCGGGTGATTATTAAAAAGGATATAAAACCAAAAAAAATATTAGAAATCGGTTGTGGCTGTGGTTTTGCTACAGCGGAAATAGTAAAGTATTTCCCCGGCTCTGATATTGTAGCGCTTGATCCGGTAGCGCCGCTATTGGCTGGAGCAAAAAAATTACTTGGCGACAAGGTTAAATTCATAAATCAATCATTGGCAACGTTTAATCAAGAGGGACAAGCGGATTTAGTTATCGCCAACATGTCATATCATTGGTTCTCTAAAGATGAGAGACTAACGCTTTCTAAGATAATGAAACCCGGCGGTTCGTTGGCTCTTATGATACCGATGCGAGTGGCCCATACCTCGGCCTGGCTCAGTCGGAGCTATTCAGGTAATTATTGGCTGGTTAAGGCGTTTAGGGAAGTTATGTCTATAAACGGCATCAATAAAAAAGATAAATCCCGGCGCGGCTTGGAGCTGGGAGAGTTAGACAAGATCTCAATTGGCCCCTATCTTCTAGAGGAGTTTAAAGTCATTGAGTCATTGGAGGTATCTGATTTTTTAAAAGCGATTATGTCAAGAGGAATTCTTTTCGCTTTATTTGGTGATAATGTAAACACGGCCTTGACGTGGTTAAGCAAAAATTTGCCGGTCGATGGTTATCTGCAATTAGCCTGGCCTCTAGCGATATACTTGATCACAAACCCGTCTTTTCTTTAAAAATCAGTTGAAGCCCATAAAGCGTTAAGAAAGGTTCTACGTGAAATGTGTTGGCGCAATAGGGAATTATCAGCTCGGCTAAACCACCGGTCGCTATAGTCTTGCATTCTGATTTAGTCTCATCTTTTATACGTTCGATCATGCCGTCGACCATAGCTGCGGCGCCAAAGATGATACCTGATTGTAGGCTCGATGAAGTGTCAGTGCCTACTGCTTTCTTGGGTGCGCTTAAAGGAATCCTGCTTAACTTGGCAGCCGCCAAGAAGAGGGCGTCTGCGGATATTTTAACTCCTGGAGCTATCGCTCCGCCTAAATAAGTTCCATTGTTAGAAATCAGATCAAAAGTAGTAGCGGTACCAAAGTCGACTATTATAATCGGCCCTCCAAACAGTTTAAGAGCGGCTACGGCGTTTACTATACGATCGGCGCCGATCTCACGCGGGTGATTGTAAGTGGTTTTTAACTGTTTAGTGATGGTGAAATCAACTATCAATGGATCAAGTTTTAGAAAACGGCGGCTCATTTCAACAATGGACGTAGTGCAGCTGGGAACGACCGATGATAAGGCTACGGCGGTAATGTCGGCAGCGTTCAATCCGTCACTTAAAAGTAGGTTGTTTAATAGGATACCTTTTTCATCCTGTGTCTCGTTAGCCCTGGTCGCTATGCGCCACTGGTAGAATAAATTTTCTGATTCATCAAACAAACCGATAACAGTTTGTGTGTTTCCAACGTCTATTGCCAACAACATCTTAAGCCTCCAAAATTATCTACAAGCAGCATGGCTATTTTATCATAACCAAAAAGGGGCCAGATCTTCAATCTTGACATTAGCGAGATAAGAAGTTGCTAATGTCAAGATTGAAGATCTGGCCCCTTTTGCGAAAATGCAAGACCTGACCCCCAAAGATATTCCGACGCCAGCCAGGCGAAATATTTAATGACAACTAAGGCAAAGTCGTAAATATTTCGCGTTCGAAGCGGTTTAATGACTAGTTTCATCTTTTTAATTTATTCCTTCTACTTAGATGTATTAATTAATAACTACCCCTGTGTATGTTTGAGAAACCTTGTGGATGAATTCTAGGTTTTTTTAAACTTTACTATGATATTTTTTTTATAAATAAGGAATAATTAATGAATGTAATGGTTGAAGGGGAGAAGCTGTTAAAAAATGGCAATTTATCGCCAAATAAAAATAATGGTCTTTATAATACTGACACTATTAACAGTAATTATTTTAGTTGTCGGTTGCAGTAAGGGAACAACCGGTAAAAAGTCTCTAGAATCAGAAACCTCAACCGTGGCGCCCAGGCAGACTAGAAATTGGAGATTGGCAAAAAGTCCTGATGATAAGTTATCGCTTAAGGTACCGCGAGACTGGGAAGTAAAAAAAACTGACGATTTGAATTTGGGCAAAGGTAAACTACTTATTGTATTCGGTCCCACGGACAATAATTATCGGACCAATCTTCAGGTCTCGATTGAAAAACTGCCGGATATGACCTTGCCTGAGTATATTGCCCAGTTTGAAAAAAATACTAGAGAAGATACGGGTACCAAAGAGCTTAAGATCTTGAAAACGGAGAAGTTCGATTCTATTTATGGAAACGCTTTTCGAAAAAAATACTCCTATCTCCTTGATGCCCAGGGGCAACGGTTTAATCTTGTTTTTGACGTCTTATACTTGCGCAAAGCCGATAATTATTACATTATTCAATTCGTAACCACCAACAAACTCTACGGGAATGTTAAAAAAACATTTGGCGATATCTTAGCTACGATTAAGATCCGATAACTGATATCACTTTTTCGCTTATTATAAATATCTTTTTCATTAGGTGTTTAGTCCTAAAGTTAAGATAAAATAATATTGACAAAACATATAATTTTTATATATCATATTAATCATACATTACATAAAGGACTGATTATAATGAAAAAGGATTTTCATAAGTGTTATGGGACGACAACTATGGGTGAGCGCGGCCAGGTCGTGATTCCGGCGGAAGCGCGCAGAGCGATGAAACTGACGCCGGGCGATAAGCTTATTGTCATCGGCGGCCATGGTAATCATCCGCTCTTGATGGTCAAAGCCGACAATCTGGCCGCAACTATCTCACATTTAACGGAAAAGGTAAATTTTCTAAAAGAGTTAAACGGCGAACTGGAGAAGGATAAATAATGAATGAGGCAGTAAAGGTAGAGCATTTAACAAAAATCTATAACCACAGTATCAAAGCGGTAGACGATATAAGTTTTTATCTCAAAGAAGGTGAGGCATTCGGTTTTCTCGGTCCCAATGGTGCCGGTAAAACTACAACTATTAAAATGCTGACAACGTTAATTTCCAAGACTTCCGGGCAAGCTTACGTTTATGGTAATGAAATCAGCTCCAACTCTATTGCCATCCGTAAGCTCATCGGCTATACGGCTCAGGATATCGAGGTCGATGAAGATTTAACCGGCCGTGAAAATATGATTTTATCGAGTCGTCTGTATCATCTGTCGGCAGCAAAAGCACGACAACGCGGCAATGAGCTTTTTGAAATATTGGGTTTGACCGAGGCAGCCGACCGCTCGGCCGGTACCTATTCCGGCGGCATGCGCAAACGTCTTGATATTGCCACAGCCCTCGTACACGATCCTAAAATTATATTCTTGGATGAGCCCACGACGGGCCTGGATCCGCAAAGCCGCTTTGCTTTGTGGGACTATATTAAGGGCTTAAATCAGAAAGGAACAACCATATTTTTAACAACTCAATATATGGAGGAAGCCGACAATCTTTGTGAACGTTTGGCAATTATCGATAACGGTAAAATTGTCGCGGAAGGTACACCGGAACACCTAAAGGAGGAAATTGGCGGAGATACCATTACCTTGGAGATTAAAGATAGTTCGAATAGCGGCGTAACAAGTCGAGATAATGCCGTAAAAACTTTAACCGGCCTACCGAACATCAAGGATATTAAGGTTTTGGATAATAATAGACTTTCTTTAAATGCCGCCAATGGCAGTTATATCATTCCCGAGATTGTTAGTTTGTTGCAAGAACAAAATATTGTCTTGGGACGACTTGAATTTGCCAATAGTTCATTGGATGATGTTTTTTTAAAATATACCGGCCATGAGTTAAGAGTCGAAGAACAGAAGAAAAAAAGCAACGTCATGCATCATGGCAGAAAACGGAGGTCTTAAGTTGATTACAGAAACATACGCTTTATTTGGTCGGGCCATGAAAAAGTTGTTAAGATCACCGGTAACAATATTTTTCTCCTTATTTATGCCCTTGGTTTGGATCACGCTGTTCGGACAATTATTTAGCAAATTTGCGGAAATGCCCGGCTTTCCCACTAAAAGTTATATGGATTTTTTCACCGCGGGAGTTGTGGTAATGACCGTGTTGACATCCGCCTTTCAATCAGGATTGAGCATTGTTCTGGATATGGATTCCGGATTTTTGGATAAGCTTTTAGTGGCACCGATTAACCGCTTATCGATTCTGATGGGTCGGCTCCTTACCGATGGCGTGCGGATCATCATCCAAGCCTCCATCATTATAGCGGTGGCCTTATTGATGGGAGCTCACATTAAAACCGGCTTTCTCGGCTATCTGATGATGATAATTATCGCCGCCTGTTTCGGCATTGCTTGGGCCGGCCTCTCCAATATAATCGCTATCGCCACCAAAAACAGCGAAGTGACGATGATGGCGGGCATGCTGCTGACTTTCCCGATTCTTTTTATGAGCTCGGCTTTGATGCCGATTAACTTGCAGCCAAAATGGATGGAAACAGTAGCTAAGGCCAACCCGGCTAGCTATATTGTTGATGGTATCCGCAGTTTAATGGTATCAGCTACATTTGATTGGGCATTGATCGCTAAAGCGTTTATTGTCATCATCGTTGTTGCTTTATTTAGTATCAGCGGTTCCATTATTATGTTGCGACGTGTCAACCATTAATATAAAAAATCTAGTAAATAAAACAGCGAGCGGTTTTAAAACCGCTCGCTGTTTTTAAAATATTTTATTTAAAGCATTTCTTTAGTAATATATTTTATTTGGCTTGCCAATTATCTAAGCATAGTTTAAGATTCAAGGGCTAATGAAAATAGGATAAATTTGGAAGAGCTACAATCGGAACACCTGACAATAAAAGAGTTGCCGGAAGACATTAGGCCGCGTGAGCGGCTGATTTTAACTGGAGCCAAGTATCTCTCTGATATTGAGTTATTAGCAATTATAGATCGGAAGAGCGTCGTGTA
>CAJVYJ010000020.1 GCA_913009475.1 uncultured Actinomycetes bacterium
GTACGCAGATATCTTGATGACCTACTGACTATGAACCGTTTGTCTCGTTAGCTGGGATAGTTGTGTTGTGTCTACATTTTTTTTTTGTTTTTTTTATTTTTGTTGTTGTTTTTTTTTTTAATGATACGGCGACCACCGAGATCTACACTCTTTCCCTACACGACGCTCTTCCGATCTGAGAATCAACGGCGATAGCTTGAGGTAGGATTTTATACGGTCTTTCCGGCAGCTGTCTTTTCGTCCATACTATATTGCCGTCAGGCTTGACTTTAGTCAGCCATTGGCCGCGACGGCGCCCTTCTCTTTTCTCTAATTTATCGAGTAAATAGACATTTTGCTTGGCGTCAACCGCTATATCGATCTTAGTTCGCCTGGGATCGCTTTTGGCATAACTTGGTGAAGCATGGTTTACGGACCAAGAAATGTTGAAACTGGAACCGTCTTCCCCTCTGACCGCTTGAGGTGTATCTGATGATTGGCAACCACTAAATACAAGCGTACTTACTATGATTAAAATAATAATAATTATTTTATGGCGCATAAATCTCCTGATTATCATTATTATGATAATACTTAATGACATTAAGAACAACTGATTAACTTAAGACACAACCTGGGAACTAAGAGTCTCTGACCCGCCGATATCAGAACTTATGTCCGCGGACCTTTTTTTGAGATTAGATTAATATTAGAAAATATACATATTTCTTGCTTGCTGGAGTTGATTTAGGTATAGTGAATGAAAATAAATATTCCTTGCTAAGTTTGTTGTTGGGGGGCGACGAACTCAAAGTCGCCAATCTAATTATAGGTTGGTTTTTTAGTATACGGCGGAGGTGGTGCTTGATAAAAAATCATGTAAAGGGATAAATACAACTTTATAGGGGTGATTAAGATGTTTAGAACATTATTTGAAGGTATTTGGGGCCTGGTTCTGAATATTTGGGGGAAAGTTGAGTCAGAAAAGAAACGAATTTATCGTTAACCGCAAAAACATCCGGCTTAAAGGAGTATTAAAAGGCTGGGTCGGCATAGAAGTACTCGGCCTTTTAATACTGATTTTATTATTAGTATCTTGCGTTGATTTAACTAAAGTCAAGGCGGAAGCGGGAGTCAAAAAAATAGAAGTCGGTAGGCAAACTAACGCCAAAAAAAAGACGGTCAGTGTTGATGAAGTATTTCTGAATTTAAAGAAGAAATTGATTATACCGGTATTAAAGCCTACTTACCTGCCTGACGGCTACTTCGTTTCCTCTGATTTTGATGTTCGTGAAAATAGCGGTAAGAATCCGCGTGTCATAAATAGCGGTCAGGCGGAGATCGAGTTGGAGCAGGCCGGCTATGACAAAGACAGTGAATATGGACATAAGTGGCTAAGATTTAGTTTTGGCAGTTCGTTGGATATCGCCAATTACTCTACCCCGGGACTATATATTAATGGTAATCCAGCCCTATATGTAGGTGGTAAAAAAGCAAATTGGGCCATGATAAGCTGGGTCAGAGTGTGGAAAGGCCACAAGATACGCTATGCGCTCGAAGGCAGTGGCATTTCCGGTAAAGAACTTATCAGGATTGCTAAGTCGATGAAGCAACAGTAGCAGGCTTCACCTCTTTCGTTTTGAGTTATTTAAATTATCAATTTAATAATACAAGATTTCACTATGATAATTTTCTGAGTGCGGCAACAAACATTCCATCCAAACCTTGAATATAAGTTTGGGTTTGAATAAACTGGTTTTTTTCCGATAACCCCAGTTTTTTTGATATTTCACTTAACTTCTCTATTTTGAAATTACGGTGGCTCTTTATGAATTTATCGATTACATCACTAGTCTCTTCACGAGTATTAGTACAAACTGAGTAAATTATCAAACCATTATTTTTTATGTATGATACCGCTTGATTCAACAATTTATCTTGAATCAACGCCAATGTTCCAATATCTTGTTCACGGCGCTGCCAACGAAGATCCGGTCGGCGGCTAAGCACCCCCAAACCCGAACAAGGGGCGTCAATCAATATTCTGTCTGCTTGAGGCAGGTCTAATATGCGAGTGGCATCGCCAAGCACCGGTTTTACTATCTTTACTCCCAGACGTTCACAATTATCCATAACCAACCGCAATCGCTTTTCATTTATTTCCACTGCAAATATTTCACCTTGGTTTCTCATTAATTGACCAATATGTGTTGTTTTGCCTCCGGGACCAGCGCAGAGTTCGATAATAGCCTCACCAGCCTTCGCATTCAGAGAGGTCCCAGCTAAGATAGAAGCTTCATTTTGCAGATAGAAATCGCCTGAATCGAAACCATAGTCAGCAATAGAGCCGCCGACTATGACAATGGATTCTTGAGTATAGGGCCCCGGCCTTGCGTCAATGTTTTTTATTTTTAATTTTTTAATTAGAGACACGCGGTCAATTCTTAAAAGGTTTGTCCTTAATGTCAATTGAGGGCGCAGATTATCAGCCCGACAAACTTTTTCCGTTTCCTCTATGCCCATATCGAGCAGCATTCTTTTAACCAGCCATAAAGGATGCGAGTATTTTATGGAGATATACTCAGCCGGCTTTTCGTCACGGTCAGGCCAGGGCAAGGAAGATTTATTTCGTAAAGCTGCACGCAACAATCCGTTTATAAAAGGGGCTCGATTGGGGGAAAAAGTCTTTACCATCTCAACCGCCTCGTTGATAGCGGCATAATCAGGGATATTGTCAATAAACCAGATTTGATAGATAGCCAGCCGCAAAATATTCTTGATTATTAAATCCAGCTTATCAAACGGAGTATTAGAAAATACCGTTATTATCCAGTCTATAGTTCCCTGCCTTCTCAACGTGCCTGAGACAAGTTCGGTAACCAAAGCTTTGTCCCTCGAAGATAAATCGGTTTTGGCTAATTGAGAGCGCAGCTCCAGATTGGAGTAACCGGATTTTGAATCAATAGCATTTTTAATCTTAAGAGCTATTCGTCGAGCGGAAACAGCCACTAGCTCAACCCCATTAGCTGCTACGCCGGCTGAGTAAGATAAAGTAGATTAACTGAGTAATTGCGGCCAGGGCTGCTGCTACGTAAGTTAGGGCCGCGGCCGTTAATACGCTCTTGGCCCCTTTATACTCTTCCGGCCTGACATAGTTGCCGTTGGTAAGCATCGCCAGGGCCCGGCGGCTGGCGTTAAATTCAACCGGTAGGGTTACCAATTGAAACAAGACAGCGGCGGCAAATAATACAATCCCCACTTCCATTGCCAAAACTCCTATGGTCGGTAGGCTATAGATAAGAAAAAAGCCTATGATTATTAATATAGGAGCCATGCGAGAGCCCAGATTCGCGGCCGGCACCAGGCCGGCGCGCAGGCGCATCTGTATATATCCGGTTTTGTCTTGCACGGCATGACCGGTCTCATGAGCGGCTATGCTCAACGCGGCTATCGATTTACCCTGGTAAATACCCTGTGACAGCCTTAACACTTTGGCCTTAGGGTCATAATGGTCACTTAATTCGCCGCCAACAGGCTCAACCGCTACTTGACTTAGGTTATTGCCATCCAACAGTCGCCGGGCCAACTCAGCGCCCGTAATACCCGCTGACGCGGTAATCTGTGAATATTTTTTATAAGCCGACTTTACCTTATATTGAGCCCATAAGGTCAACAATATCGCCGGTCCGACTATGATAAAATACAATGGATCAAAAAACATTTTAATACTCACCTCTAATTAACAATTTAAAAATATTATATCATCTCGCCAATAGTTAACCTAGAGCCACGCCCATAATCAGCTCCGCTCATCTCCGCTTTGCCCTCGGGTTTAACTATTTGTAAAGAGAGAGCGCCATCTTTCGCGGCTATAATAAATTCATTTTTAAGAGAAATTATGGTTTTAGGCGGATGAGTGTCGTTAGGTCTGAGCTCCGCCTTTAGAATCTTTATCATTTTATTATTTATCAGCGTGTACGCCCCCGGCCGCGGAGATAAGGCCCTGATTAAATAAGATATATTCGTTGCGTCATTTTCCCAGTCAATACGCATCTCCGCTTTACTTACTTTAGAGGCGTAAGTGGCTTTCTCGTCATCCTGTGGGGTAGCTGAAATGTTCTGCTCGGATATGCCTTTAAGAGTATCGAGCACCAGTACCGCACCTGCAATCGCCAGCTTTTTGGTTAAAGTCTCACAGTTGTCCGTCTTGGTTATATCCACGGCTGATTGAAGATAGACGTCGCCCGCGTCTAAATCCGGCGCCATTTTCATAGTCGATACTCCTGTTTTTTTCCTTCCGTCCATTATAGCTCTTTGTATGGGAGCAGCCCCTCTGTATTCAGGTAATAAAGAGGCGTGTAAATTCAAGCAGCCGTAGGTTGGCAGTCGCAACAACCACATCGGCAATATACGTCCATAAGCGGCGACTACTATAACGTCGGGCCTAATTTCCTCGACTATTTTTTGAAGTTCGATATTATTTTTTATTGTTTTTGGTTGGATTAGCCTAATGTTGTTTTTTAAGGCAAATTCCTTAACCGCGGAGACGCTAAGATGTAAACGGCGTCCCTTAGGCTTATCGGGTTGGGTTATAATCGCTTTAAGGTCATGGTTCCGATGGATGCTATCCAGTGTAGGTAAGGCGAATTCAGGTGTTCCCATAAATATCAATTTCATCTATTGTCCCACATCTCCATAATTTTTTTTATAGCCTTTTGACGTTCATCGGGATTAGTTCTTTCCAGGATAGTGAAACCTTCAAGATGGTCGATCTCATGCTGTAATACTCTAGCTAAAAAATCCTCCGCGTCTATCTCCACCTCGCGACCTTGAATATCAACCGCCTTAAAACCGATTTTGACAGCTCTTTTTATAGGTACGCTTATATCAGGCAGGCACAGGCACCCTTCCTCATCTACCTCCTTTTTATCCCCATAGTAGACAATTTCCGGATTTACATAAGCAACGTAGTCATTGTCGCCGATATCGATCACTATCAATCGCTTCAGCGTACCTATCTGAGGCGCCGCCAAACCAATGCCCGCGGCGTCATACATTGTTTCCGCCATATTTTGCGCCAACTGTTTTATCTGTTTTTCTACCTTATCCAACGGCGTTGATTTTTCTTTCAACACCGGGTCACCGTAATAGCGAATTGGCAATTTTGCCATAGATTCTTACCTCGCAATCAATGCTATATTTTATAATACCCAGCTTGGGTCTACGTCAACTATAACCTTGTGGCTTTTATCGCCACTGAAAACAGGCGCCCAATTAGCTGATATAAGCGATTTTATCATAACCGGATTTTTAGTTGTTAAAAATAAATGCCAACGACGGTTCTGCTTTAATTTAGCAATCGGTGCGGGTCCGGGGCCGTAAATAACTGTCTTATCATCATTAATATTTTGATGAAGAAATGATGATATTATCTTAGCTCTTGCTTCTACTTTCTCTTCATTGGGACCGGAAATGACGATATTTATCATCTTACTGAAAGGCGGATAATCGGTGCCCGCGCGAAATGCTAATTCCTGGGTATAGAATTTGTCCGCGTCACCCGCGGCAACGGCCTGAATCACGTAATGATTTGGTAGGTACGTCTGTATGATTACCCGGCCGGGATATTCACCCCGACCGGAGCGGCCCGAGACTTGCATTAAAAGTTGGAAGGTCCTTTCAGCGGCTCTAAAGTCGGGTAAGTTAAGAGACAAATCAGCATTGATAACACCGATTAAACTGACTTCGGGAAAGTCCAGGCCCTTGGCGACCATCTGTGTCCCCAATAATATAGCCGGTGATTGTGCCGCAAAAGCAGTCAGATGGCGTCGATGCGCTCCTTTGGTGGTTGTGGTATCGGCATCCATCCTGATTAAAGGGATATTAGGAAATAATTTCTTGAGCTCACTTTCAACTTTTTCCGTTCCTGTTCCTGAGTATTTTAATTTTAAACTACCGCATTTAGGGCAATATGGAGCCGCTGGTCGACTATAACCGCAATGATGACACTGAAGTCGCCGACCTTCATAATGATAAGTCAAAGAGATGGAGCAATTTTTACATTTTGCTACATAGCCGCAGTCTTTGCAGAGCAAGAAAGAAGAATAACCCCGTCGGTTAAGAAATATTATCATCTTTTGTCTTTTATTGACGCACACTTGCATTGATTCTCTTAATTTGTCACTGAATATTGTATAATTATCCCGTTCGTGCTCAGCTCTCATGTCAACAATCTCCACGGCCGGCATTTTACGATTCAATACGCGTTTGGGTAAGCTTAGATATTTCACTTCACCGTCTTTAACTTTTAGCTTTGTCTCCAAAGAAGGAGTGGCGCTGCCCGCCACTAAAACAGCTTCGTGAATAGCTGCCAATTTTACGGCGGTTTCTCTCACATGGTACCTGGGGCTCCGATTTTGTTTATAGCTGGTCTCATGCTCCTCATCAATAATTATCAATCCGGGATTTTTAAGCGGCGCAAACAAGGCGGACCTGGGCCCAATTACAATCGAGGCTTCACCATGATAAATATTTTGCCATTGATCATATCTTTCGCCCAAGCTTAAGCCACTGTGAAGAACAGCGACCTCATCGTTAAAGTGGTATCTAAACCTATCGGTAAGTTGCGGAGTCAACGCGATTTCCGGTACCAGAACAATAGCACTAAGGTTGTTTTTGATTGCCTCTTTTATTGCTTCTATGTATACCTCGGTCTTGCCGCTGCCGGTCACACCTTCAAGCAAGTATACTAAATGCCTATGTGCCTTAATAGCTTTCTTTATCTCAACTATAGCTCTATCCTGAAATGGAGTTAGTTTTTTAATATCTTCTTGTCTATTAATAGGCAAATCGACCCGGTAACGCTGCTCATCCCGATAAGTAAATGAGACTAAACCTTTGGAATGCAAACTTTTTAAAGTGGCTGACGCGGCATGACAGTTTTTTAGCACCGACCCGGCATCAATAAGCCGGCCTTGTCTTGCGGTCAAATAGTTCAAAATCATCTTCTGTTTTTTTCCGTTTATCTTGGCCGATGATTCTCTGTAATCTGAAGCCAGCGACACCATTTTAATTTGTTTCTTTTTTATTCTTGGCTCCACTAGAGCATAACTCTTGCGCAGATAGCCGCGGCTGATTAAATCATTTATTTCTTTGGATGTCATCAATTTCATTAATCTATTTTTATCCCAGTCGCTTCCCGCTTTTAACAAGCCCGCTATTTTCCGATGCTGCTTGTCATCTTGACTATAATCATCTTTCGGTATTATCGAATATTTCTCTTTTAAGCGTCTTACGCGACCGGGGGGCAAGGCTAATTTGATACATTCACTAAGCGGCGACAGATAGTAATCGGACATCCAATAAAAGAGTTGCATCATTTTTGGAGAGATAACGGGAGGTTCGTCAAGTACGTCAATAATTTCTTTTAATCGCGGGCGACGGCCAACAACATTAACCTTGATGACATAACCGATCAACCTTCTGTTTGTAAAGGGCACAATTATAGTTGATCCAATTGTTATATATGGCTTTAGTTTTTTGGGAATTAGATATTGATAACTTAAATTGTCGGTTTTAATCGGTAAATCAACAATTACTTCGGCAATATTTTGCCTCTCATCCATTGGCGATAAGCATTAAAGACCAGCGCTGCGTTTTAAAGCAGCCGCCTTGTCTGTCTTCTCCCAAGTGAAGTCTTCATCGGTACGACCAAAATGCCCGTAGGCAGCCGTTTTTTTATAAATAGGCCGCCGTAAACGCAAATCTCTGATGATGGCTGCCGGCCTTAAGTCGAAATGCTCTGATACAAGAGCTTTGATTTTATCGTTATCGATTTTTTCCGTGCCGAAGGTCTCGATCATTATAGAAACAGGGTGAGCTACACCTATAACGTAGGCAATCTCTATTTCACATTTATCCGCCAACCCGGCCGCGACAATATTTTTAGCGACATAGCGGGCGGCATACGCGCCTGAGCGATCGACTTTAGTAGGGTCTTTACCGGAGAAAGCGCCACCCCCGTGACGAGCCATGCCGCCATAGGTATCAACAATTATTTTTCTCCCGGTTAAGCCACAATCGCCCATCGGGCCGCCGATTACGAACTTCCCAGTTGGATTAACCAGCAATTTTAGTGTCTTATAATCCACTAATTCTTCCGGTAAAATCGGCTTTACGATATGTTCTAAGAAATCCGGCTTCATCAAAGTATCAACCTCTATGTTAGGTTTATGCTGAGAAGAAATGACGACCGTTTTAATCTGGTAAGGTTTACCGTCGCGATATTCAACCGTAACTTGAGTTTTTCCATCGGGCCGAAGATACGGCAGAATATCAGCCTTGCGCACCTCAGACAAGCGACGCGCCAATTTGTGGGCCATCATGATGGGTAGAGGCATTAGTTCCGGCGTTTCTTGGCAGGCATAGCCAAACATCATACCTTGGTCACCCGCACCCAATTGGTCTAATTCAGCGTCGGTCGGCTCTCCGGTTCTCTCCTCCAAAGCATGATTAACTCCTTGAGCTATATCCGGTGATTGGGGGTCAATGGAAGTTATGATACCGCATGTCTCACAATCAAAGCCATATTTGGCCCTGGTATAACCGACGTCTCTTATTGTATCTCGTATAATTTTTGGTATTTCCACATATGTGGTTGTAGTAATCTCACCGCCCACGACCACCATCCCGGTAGTAACCAGGGTCTCACAGGCAACGCGACCCATGGGATCGTCTTTGTAAATTGAGTCAAGGATGGCATCTGATATTTGATCGGCTATCTTATCGGGATGACCTTCTGTAACTGATTCTGAAGTAAATAGATATTGTTCCGCGGCGCTATTGCTCATTTATCCTCCTAGGATTATAAAGTAATAATAAATCATATAAATAAAAAAACCTTCCTCATAAGAAAAGAAGGCCGACGCTTAAATGCCCTCTTATCTCTCAGGTGTCCCTCTGCAGGAATTTGCACCCGCCCTAAGCGGGTTGCCGAGGTTTCATCGGGCCAGTCCCTCCACCTCTCTGGATAAGAGAAAATATTTTATATATAATTGAAGATAGCAAACCCCTACTACTACGTCAAGTATTACTGATGATAGCGGATAGGCGGTCGATAATGATATCCGCCAGTTCTCTTTTTGTCATTAATGGTAACGGTTCTATATCATTATTGGAAATAATTACCGCTTGATTATTATTTGAGGCGAATCCGCCGGCCCTTTGGTTAATATCGTTTGCGATGATAAAATCCAGATTCTTTGCGACTAATTTTTTTTGAGCATTGGAAATCAAGTCATCAGCTTCAGCGGCAAAACCTATCAGGACCTGGCTTTCTTTGCTCTTACCAAGCTCTTCGAGAATATCAACATTAGGCTCAAGTCTTAATATTAGTGGTTTATTGTTCTTCTTTATCTTGCTGCTGCAAGTGTTGGCGACATGATAGTCGCTAACCGCGGCCGACATTATCACTGCGTCCGCCTCGGCAAACCCTTCCAGCACCGCTTGGTGCATATCGGCGGCAGTTCTTACATTTACCAATCTTACCCCGGGTGCCGTTAACTCCGACGGTGGAGCTATTAACGTCACTTCCGCACCCCTGGCCTTAGCCGCTTCAGCCAGTGCGTATCCCATTTTGCCGGACGAGCGATTACCGATGAAACGAATGCTATCGATTATTTCTTCTGTTCCACCGGCTGTAATTATTATATGTTTATTAGCTAATTGATTTTGTCTGATGAAAAAGTCCCGCAAATAATTGATGATCTCATCGGGTTCCGCCATGCGGCCAATACCCGTGTCACCGCAAGCTAAAGCACCTATCCGCGGACCGATAAAAAGCACTCCTCTGCCTCGAAGTAACGCGACATTTGCTTGCGTCGCCTTATTTAACCACATGCGCTCATTCATAGCCGGTGCGATAAACAACGGACACTTAGCGGCCAAAACTATCGAAGTCAAAGCATTATCGCCGATTCCGTTTGCTAATTTCGCTATGGTGTTGGCTGTTGCCGGAGCTATTATAATACAGTCAGCGTGGGCGGTTATATTAATGTGAGTAATATCCCCCGAGCTGAAGAGATCGGTAACGGTTGTATGACCGGAAATAGCGCTAAAAGACAGTGGAGTAACAAACGCAGTGGCCGCCTTAGTCATAACGACCTTAATATTAGTTTTAGCCTGAGATAATCTCGATGCCAGATCAACTGCTTTATAAGCGGCAATGCTGCCGCTGACACCAAGGATTATTTGTTTATTTCTCAACATTTTCTACTATTTACTATTTATTAGCATCTGCTTCAGCCGTATAAGTAATATCGCCTTCAGCGATTTCCTTAAAGGCGATTGTAAGGGGTTTTTCCATGGCCATTTCAATTCGCGGACCCTTAACATGAGTAAGCTCACCCTTTTTTAAGCCTATTAAATATTTATTGATTTCACGAGCACGCTTGGAAGCTAAAATAACCAAAGTAAACCGATTTTTAACATTATCACTAAGCTTATCAATATTTTTATACATTGGTCCTCCACTTTACTCAAGTCAGCCGCAGCTCTTGAGATTAATATCTCATTTAATTACGATATATATTAATTATACCCACCAACTGGTCAACAGCAGCTTCTATGTCTTTGTTAATAATTTTATAATCGAACTCATCAGCCGCTCTCATCTCATCTGCGGCTATATCTAAGCGTTTTCTGAGGTCAGCTTCTGTTTCAGTGTTTCTCAGAGTCAATCTTCGTTCAAGTTCGGAGATATCGGGCGGCAATATGAATATAAAAACCGCTTTTTCATCAAGGTTTTGCTTTACCTGTCGCGCGCCTTGAACATCGATTTCTAAAATGACATCTACGCCTGCCTCGAGCTTATTTAAAACTGTCTTCTTCAGAGTACCATACCTATATCCGTATAACGGCGCCCACTCTAAAAACTGCTCAGTTTCAACAAAATCGCCAAATTCTTTCTCGCTTATAAAATAGTAATCAATGCCTTCTTTTTCGTTCGGTCTCTTTAGTCTGGTGGTCGCGGAGACCGAGTAAAAAAGATTAGGGACTCTCTGCATTAATTTTTTAACAAGAGTCCCCTTCCCGGAACCGGAAGGTCCCGCTATTACATATAATATGCCCCTTCTAGACATATTCTTTTATTTAAGAAAATTCTTTTAATAAGTTCTTTCTTTGATTAGAGCCTAATCCTTGCACCCGTCTAGTAGTGCTTATCTTTAAATCTTCCATCTTTTTCGCGGCTCTGGCTTTGCCAACACCGGGCAATGATTCCAGTAAATTGCCGACTTTCATTCTGCCGACAATGGGATCGCCGGATTTATTCAATACTTCTTCTAAGGTCACTTTCCCACCCTTTAATTTCTTTTTTAATTCCGCTCTTGCCTGCCTGGCTTCGGCGGCTTTCTTAAGTGCTGCTCTTCTCTGTTCATCGGTTAAATTTGGTAACGGCATACTTTTCCTCCTCATATTTTAATGATATTCAATGCACCTAACATTTTTTCATTTAATACATAAATCTCCCACTACGGCAAACCTTGTGAACTCACCTCCATAAAATAATTTTCTTAAATATTTAGTGTGACAGCACTTTTAATCCAAAAAACGTATTAATTATCGCCTTTAAGTATTTGCTTGTCAAATATCTTATTTATTATTTTTAAGGCACAGGCTAAATCATCAGGTAATCGACTAATCAACTTCATTTTTTCTCCTGATACCGGATGCTCGAATTCAAGCTTATAAGCGTGCAAAAATTGTCGACTTATACCAAGTATTTCCCCTAATTTTATCGAACCATAGATAGGGTCACCTATGATCTTGTGGTCGATGAAACGCATGTGGACGCGGATTTGATGGGTTCTTCCCGTTACCAATGATGCTTCCAACAGAGTCATATTATCGTACGTCTTAATAACTTGGAAGCGGGTTACAGCCGGCTTCCCATAGACACTTGTAACGGTCATTACTTTTCTATTATGTTGGCTTCGACCGATAGCCGCTCTTATCTCACCGCTCGACTCCTTGAAACTACCCGCTACTAAAACTAAATAACGTTTTTTTATTAAATGTTTTTTTAACATATCGATAAGCGAATAATAGGCTTTATCGGTCTTTGCCGCCACCAATAGTCCCGAGGTGTCTTTATCCAACCGGTGGACTATGCCCGGCCTTAACGGCCCACCGGTATTGGCTAGTGCCGTATGGGCCAGCAACGCGTTGACCAGTGTACCTCGCCTATGACCTGGCGCCGGATGTACTACCATGCCGGCTATTTTTGATATTACAATAATATCCTCGTCTTCATAAATTATATCAAGAGGTATATCCTCAGGCTCGATAGCGATTTCCGCCTCTGATTCAAGCGTATAAGCGACATAATCATTAAGAGATATTTTTCTATTCTTCTTAACTTTTTCTCCATTGAGCTCTACTTTCCCCAGGCTAATCAGATGTTGGGCGGCGTTTCTAGACCTAACCAGGCTCTGTTTTGCCAAATACCGGTCCAAGCGCAGACCGGCGTCCGCGGCGGTAACCGATATCCCTATAAGCTCATTTTCTTCTTTTTCACTCATTTATCTGTTTTTTCAAGCTCATTAAGACTTCCAGGTTCTCTCATTATTATGATAATAAGCAAAAACATCCCCACAAAGATAGAAGTATCGGCGAAATTAAAAACCGGCCAAAAATGAAAGTCGATAAAGTCAGTAACGTTACCAAATAAAAAACGGTCCATTAAATTGCCCAACGCTCCGCCGACCGCCAGTCCCAGCGCCAATTGGGTTAATCCGCCCTTTTCTTTATTGTTAAGGATGAAAAGCACGGCTGCTGCAATAGCGACTATCGCGATTATTAAAAAGAGCCATTGTTTATTAGGTAATATACCAAAGGCAGCGCCGCTATTTTTAATATGAGTAAAGCTGATTATGCCTTTGATGATTGGCTTGGATTGGTCAAGCGGCAAATACCTTCTGACCATGAGTTTGCTGATTTGGTCGCCTGCGAGTACTAAAAGAACAACGGCAAAAAATATCATTGGATATTAAACCTCACTATATTTAATAATTTTCTTCTTCTTTTTTACAGTTAATACAGTACTCGACATAAGGCAGGGCCTTTAGGCGTCGTTCATTTATCGGTTCATGGCATCGAGAGCAGATACCATAAGTCCCTGAGTCAATACTATCAATGGCTATCTCTATCTGGCGCAATATATCTTTTCGATTCTGTTGCAGCGAGAAATCTCTTTCGCGTTCGAATGTAATGGAAGCCGAGTCACCTATCTGGTCCTCGAAATTGTTGTCACCGGCTGAATCGAAATCTTGAGAGACTTCCCGGTTCTCTTTTTCCATTGATCTGATTTCAGCTTGAACTCTTTTCTTTTCTTTTTTTAAAATATTTCTAAACATTTCAATTTTTATACTGTCCACCTAAAACCTCCAAATATTAATTATATCTAGATTTCTTTTTCAGCGGTTTTATAAACATTTAATTACCGTTATTGATGACATCGGCGCAACGACCGCAGATTTCCGGGTTATTAGGATCTTTACCTATATCGAGCCGCCAATTCCAGCATCTTTGACATTTACTTCCCGTAGCGTGTTCGATGCCTATAGCCAACCCCGGTATATTATCGCTCTTCCATAGGTCTTCCGGAGGCGTGCCTTCGTTTATCTCTACTTGCGAGACAATTAGAATCGATGGCATGTCGTCCAAATAATCATTGATAATATCGTTTAAATCTTCCGGCGGATATATAAGGGCCGCGGCTTCCAGCGAACCGTTTACGACCCCTTTATTCCTGGCGATCTCAACCGCTTTACTGATCTCACCCCTTAGTCCCAGCAACCTCTCCCAATCTTGCGCGAGCCCAAGGTCACAAAAGTCCGGATTACTCTCCGGCATCATGCTCAAATGAACGCTCTCACTATCTTTTAATTGGTCCGGCAATAGCTGCCAAGCCTCTTCGGTGGTAAATACAAGTATCGGAGCTAATAACTTTATAAGGTCAACCAAGATATAAGCCAGGACCGTCTGGGCCGAGCGACGCTCTTTAGAGTCAGGCGCGAATGTATATAGCCGATCTTTTAAGACATCAAGGTAGAATGAGCTTAAATCGATATTGCAAAAATTATAGAGCGCGTGATAAGCAAGATAAAACTTATACTCATCATAGACTTGGCGAGTTTTAGCGATTACTTGTTGAAGACGCATAAGCGCCCACTTATCAATACTGGTCATATCCGCATAGTCGACTCTATCGTCGACAATATTAAAATCATTTAGATTGCCTGAAATAAACCTGATCGTATTTCTGATGCGCCTGTAAGTCTCGGTAATCCTTTTTAATATCTCATCCGATATGGCAATATCGGATTGGTAGTCCGAAGACGATACCCATAATCTCAATATATCCGCCCCGGAATTTTTTATTACTTTCAGTGGGTCTATTACGTTACCTAGTGATTTCGACATCTTGCGTCCCGCCCCGTCAACCAGAAAACCATGGGTAAGAACTTCCCGATAAGGGGCTTTATCTTCCAAACCGACTGAAGTTAATAGTGATGACTGGAACCAACCCCGATGTTGGTCGGAACCTTCCAAATATAAGTCCGCCGGCCACGACAGCTCTTTTCTCGTCTTCAATACCGCTTCATGGCTAACACCCGACTCAAACCAGACGTCTAAAATATCTCTTTCCGGGTTAATGTTTTTACCGCCGCATTTTGGACATAAGGTCCCGGGAGGCATCAACTCCTCAACAGGCTTCTTAAACCAGCTGTCGGCGCCCTCGACCCTAAAAACCTCCTCGACATAGTTCAACACGTCTCTTGAGGCGATTATTTCTCCGCAATCACCGCAATAAAATACAGGTATGGGCACTCCCCAGGCACGTTGCCTGGAAATACACCAGTCAGGCCGGTCACTTACCATGGCGTTAATACGATTAATGCTCCATGCCGGAGTCCAGCGAACGCTTTTGATTGCGTTCAAGGCCCGCGCTCGCAACTCTTGATTATCCATCGATATGAACCACTGTCTAGTGGCTCTAAATATCACCGGTTTTTTACAGCGCCAGCAATGAGGATAAGAATGATTGATATTTTCAGTGAATATTATTGTGCCGTTTTGCCGAAGGTCCTCTATGATTTGATTATTAGCTTTTAATATATGCTCACCCGCGTATTTGCCCGCTTCTACGGTAAAAATCCCTCTATCGTCAACCGGCATCGGCGTAGGCAAGTTATTTTTCAGACCAACCACGAAATCATCTGCGCCATGACCGGGCGCGATATGGACGCTGCCTGTTCCTTGATCTAAGGCCACATACTCGGCCATAACAACTCTTGATAGTTTATCGGGGAAGATAGGATGCCGCACGAGTTGTCCCTGTATATCTTGACCGGTAAAAGACGCGCATACTTTTAAAGGGCTGTCTAATTTTTCACGCATGACATCCAGTAATGTTTCCGCCACTATCAATATCTCATCCTTATATAACGCCGCTGCGTATTTAGCTTCAGGTTTGACCGCGACAGCTACATTGGCCGGCAATGTCCAAGGGGTTGTCGTCCAGACTAATAAACTTTTGGGCCGCGGAAAATCCTTTAAAAAAGTACTGTCACTTTTTAAAGTAAATTTCAGGTAGATAGACGGTGAGGATTCGTCACCGTATTCGATTTCCGCCTCAGCCAAAGCCGTCCGGCAACTCCAACACCAATGAATGGGTTTTCTGCCTTTATAAATTAGACCGTTTTGATAAAGCTCATTGAAGACTCTGACATTAGTAGCTTCGTAAATGTGGTCAAGAGTCAAATATGGATGGTACCATTGGCCGGTTACTCCCAACCGGATAAACTGAAGACGTTGCCTATCTACAAACTTTAACGCGTAATCACGACACAACTCCCTGATTTCAGCTTGGCTGATCGTCGCCGCTTTTTTTCCCAATCTTTTTTCAACTTCATGCTCGATCGGCTGACCGTGGCAGTCCCAGATCGGAAGAGCGTCGGGTAGGGAAAGAGTGTAGATCTCGGTGGTCGC
>CAJVYJ010000021.1 GCA_913009475.1 uncultured Actinomycetes bacterium
AAATGAAAGGTGGGGATGGTGCGAATGTATGGGTGCAGGGGTATGGACGGAGTAATTTTTTTTTTTTTTTTTTTCAAGCAGAAGACGGCATACGAGATATATCAGTGTGACTGGAGTTCAGACGTGTGCTCTTCCGATCTACTTTTTACTAACTAAACAAAAGGACCGTAAAAATTAACCCCTTTTGCGGCGCAGCTGTGAATATCCGCTTTTACCCTATTTACGATTATCGATTTGCCTTTCCCCTTTTTACCTTTTACGTCTTACTTTTTACTAACGAAATAAAAGCCGTAAAACGTAAAACGGAGAAACGAAATAAAATCCTAACGGCTTTTCTTTCGTTTCGTGCCCCCAGCGGAATTCGAATCCGCGCCGCCGCCTTGAAAGGGCGATGTCCTAGGCCACTAGACGATGGGGGCTGGTATTAAATTTACTCGAAAATAACTTATTTGAAAACCACTAAATTAAAATTAACAAATAAACTAGACCAGCTACTTGGGAAACCTATCAAAAATAGCTAATTTATCACCGTTTGTCAAGTTATTACCGGGGTATAAATTTATAAATTAGTCGCCTGAGCTTAGAAGCCAAAAAGGGCAAGCAAAAGATACGTTTAATCTACCCGGCTCCCCGATCGGAGTCGGTAATGACATGGAAGCATAGAGGATTGAGAGGAGAGGGCGAATACAATATCCGTCCCTATACATTTGCCTATCCCTTCGCTTACGTTTTATCTTTTCACCCAGAGTGATGTTTTTTCTTCACGTATCTCCGTTTTAACGCTTTTTCTGCCGTTATCCATCAGCAAATTGTCAAGATTGAAGATCTGACCCCTTTATCAGGACGACCCGCGCCGGCCCACCGTTACCCTTAACGATCCTTAGCGGTAAACAGATTAGCTGGTAGCGACCGGGCTCCACCGCGCTTAGATCAATACTTTCAAGAATCACGATACCTCGCGACAAAAAAATATTATGCACCGGTGCTTCTTTATCACCATAACCGTCAATTGAGAGATAATCTATCCCCACCAACTTGACACCGATGTCCGCCAAATACTGAGCGCCGTCTTTAGTTAGATGGACAAAATCCTTTTTAAAAGTTTCCGAACGGATAAAAAGCGAATTTTTTGTTTTAAATAAGATACGCTCAACCCCATTTAGTTCAAGTTCTTCCAGTACATCCCGCCCTATCTCCTTCTCAACCTCAAGAGCAACAACGGTAGCCTCGCCAATCATGGCATCAAATGAAAGAGTATCAACAGTAGCGCCATCAGGAAAAAAATGAACCGGCGGATCAAGATGAGTGCCGCTATGGGTACCCATGGTTATAGCGGAAACGTTGGAACTTTTACCGGCGGCTATCTCTTTAAACGGAGTTATAAAAACATCCGGATCACTGGGCCAACTTAACATGCCCTGATAAATTGGCATACTGATATCGTAGAAACGACGCATTAATCCTCCTATCGCTGCACGTTTATTATCAGAGCAAGCTCTGATGCTACACGCCCTAACATTTTATATCCCTTCAACCATCTATGTTTTCATTACCCCTGTCATTCCCGACCCCGATCGGGAATCCACGGCCACTCATGCCCTTTAATGTTTTACATTCTCTGATTCCAATGCACCTCTTTACCTGGATTCCCAGTCAAGCTGAGAATGACAAACGTAGGTGAGCTGAGCATAACAAAAGATGTCAGCCTTTCACGGGCGGAGATAGACTCCGCCCCTACACGTTTTACGACCTCCTAGGCAAAGCCAGCTTTGCGGCTACGCATTGCCGGGCTTCGTCAACGCGTCGGAAAATAATTGCTCCAACGCTTCCAAGCCTGACTCATTAAATTCATCAAGCTCGATTGCGAGTACCGGGCGCTCATGATTGTCCAAAGCGGCAAAATCACCAAGCGCTTGCGCTTCTTCAAGCTCGCTAAAACCATACTTCTCACCCGGTATTGGAAGTGCCGGAGCATTTTTAACTGTAAACTGAATAAATATACCGCCGGCGGGACCGCCTTTATGCTCTTGTCCGGTCGAATGAAGATAACGGGGACCAAAGCCAACCGCTGTAGCTACTTTGTAATATCTACTCAACCGACTTCTAGCGCCGTTTAAAAATTTAACTGACGCCTCAGTTTCCGGCCAAAAAGCTAAGAGAACCAAATATTTACCGGGTTTAACCAGCGTTAAATAGGCCTTTAACAATCCGTCCGCGTCACTGCCTGTCACTTTCAGCCCCGGTGTCCGCTGCTCGACTTCCGCCCGCGCCCATGGACCGATACGAAGAACCAGTTGGCTGTTGGCCGCCGCGACTTCTTGGCGTTCAAAGTCACCTGCTGCCTCCAATTGTGTTAATAAACGCGCGGTGTTCTCCTTGCTCTCAGCTACGTTAGGTTCATCAAACGGATTAATCTCCAGCTTAGCGCCGCAGATTGCTACCGCCGCTTCCCAACGCCAAAATTCGCCGCCCAAATCAGTCAAATCATCCAGTCTTATCTCTAAAAACTCATTACCGCTTCGACGAATA
The DNA here is from genome assembly GCA_913009475.1 of uncultured Actinomycetes bacterium. Taxonomy (GTDB): domain Bacteria; phylum Actinomycetota; class Aquicultoria; order CAJVYJ01; family CAJVYJ01; genus CAJVYJ01. The sequence continues at coordinate 2,530 of CAJVYJ010000021.1, forward strand.
TTTTCTTTTCTAAGTTCCCATTTGGCTTCATCATCCGCCCCAAGCCTCATCAATACAAAAAAACGATCATGACCGTATTCATAATCCTCCGCCGGCGGCTCTCCGGTTATCGGGATAACACCTTTACCTTGTTTACCGGTAGACTCCGCTATGAGCTGCTCGACCCAGAGACCGAACGGCGTTAATTTTGGCGATGTCATTAAAGTCAATTTATCATGCCCGGCCACAGCTTGCTCAGCCATCTTCACACCTAGATTAAAAACCGGATCATCATCTGCCGATTTCCGCGAAACATCCGCCATCGCTACCGCGTTATTTAGTAAAACTCGTATGTCTATACCGATTAAAGCCGCCGGAACCAGGCCAAAGTAGGATAACGCCGAATAACGCCCACCGATATCACCGGGATTGATAAAAGTCGTTCTAAATTTATTGGTTTTGGCTAAAACGACTAACGGAGTATCAGCGTCAGTGATAGCGATAAACTGCCGGCCCGGCGTTTCCGATACTTTTTTAACCCGCTGCCAAAAATATTTATAGAGAGAGAGTGGCTCCGCGGTAGTGCCGGATTTACTGGCAACAATAAATAGCGTCCGTTCAAGAACCAAGCGCTTTTCCAACTCGATAATAACACGTGAGTCGGTAGTGTCGAGCACAAAAAGATTAGGCCATTCTGCTTTGGAGCCAAATATCCGTTCAAGAATAGACGGGCAGAGGCTGGATCCGCCCATACCCAACAACACTACATCACCGAAACCGTCAGCGCGGACTTTTTCTACAAAATCATATATCTTATCAGCTTTCTTGAGCATCGTATCCGCCACATTGATCCAGCCTAAGCGATTAGCGATTTTATCTTGAACTTCCGGCGTCCCACTCCAAATTGAAGTATCCTTATTAAAAAATCTTTCTCTGATGTTTCTGATGTTAATGCTCCTTTCTTCCGCCCGCCATCCATTAAACAACGTCCCGAGCTAAGAATATATTTAGTCGATAACCTTTCTATATTGAACAGCAAAACCAGCTATAACTTTTAATCTTTAAAGCAAGCTATAACTTTTGTTATTAATATTTATTCCCCTAATAAACCGCTTTAAAAAAAATTAATTAAAAATATTTATTTCTAACTCCAACGGGTATAATATTATGCCAATAGATTACTTTATCGCAAATAAATTAAATCATGATCATGGGGGGCCATTGAGAGTAATCGGAATATCAAACTCTACCCGTAGTCAAATAGTTAGCGAATTAAGAAAAAGCGGCACTCTTTCAGTCAATGAACTGACTGAAAGAGTCGGAATTAGCTCTATGGGTATCAGACAGCATCTGGCCTATCTTGAAAAAAACGGACTTACCAGCCAAGAACAACGCCGACAGCCACTTGGACGACCATGCGCCTATTACAGATTAACCGAGGCGGCTGAGGCTTTATTTCCAAAATTATATGCCCATTTCGCCGCGGGTATTCTTAACGATATATCTGAGCACGAGGGCAAAGACAAGCTTGAGCTCATTTTTAAATGGCGCTGCCAACGGAACTGGAATAAATTTAGCGCTTTCACCAATCAGCCAAAACTTGTCGACCGTGCGAACGCATTGGTTAAAGCAATGGATGATATAGGTATTAGCTGTAATTTTACATTAAAAAATAACGTACTTACGTTTGTTACTTTTAACTGCCTCGTCTATAAGCTTGCCAAGGTATATCCCCAATTTTGCCGCTATGATCGTGAGTTAATGAGAAGTTTATTAAATGTCGATTTTGAACTAACACAATCATTGGTAGACGGTGATAAGTGTTGTGAGTTGACCGCTGTTAATGCCGGCAATTAATAACTGAATCAGATTCTTTTTTTAATAAATTAAATACTTATCTTGTGTCGTTATCGACTAAACGTCCGTCAGCTATATAAATTATCCTGTCAACTAATTGCTTGACTTCCGCCAGGTCATGGCTGACATAGATAGATGTCTGCCCGTCTTTACGCAACCATTTTTTAAGCGTTGATAATAAGTTATCCCTGGTAGCAACGTCAAGTCCACTTAAGGGCTCGTCCAAAAAAAGGAGCTCCGGAGAAAGAGCTAAAGCCCGAGCCAAGCAGAGTCGCTGAGCCTCTCCTCTTGATAATCTCTCTGCTCTTTGGTTACGCAAATGCTCAATCCCCAACAGTTTAAGCGACCATGTTATTTTTTCTTCCGCTTCCCGGTTAGAGACGCCACGGAACTTAAGTCCTAGAGCGAGATTATCCCTAACCGTGCCTTGATAAATAATTGGCTGATCGAGAACCATCGCCATGCGGCGACGCGAACGCAATCGGTCTTTGTATCCTTTGGGAGCATGGCCAAAGAGGCTTAAATTACCCTGGTAATCATTGTCGATTAAAGATAATATCCGCAATAAACTACTCTTACCGGCGCCATTAGGCCCATATAAACCGACGACTTCATTTTTTTTGACGCACAAATGAGAGATAGTCAATATCTCCCGTTCCCTAACATGTTTGCGGATATTCCCAGCGCATATCAATTCATCATCCATTTTGACTGCCTTGCTGCTGAACATAAGTGATTATTAAGTTAACACTGAAAACCAGAACCAGCAGAATAATCGCCAGAGCGATGGCTCGCTCAAACCGTCCCATCCTTGTCTCTAAAACAATAGCGGTAGTTAGAACTCTGGTATCGCCTTTAATGTTACCGCCCACCATTAAAACCGCGCCGACCTCTGAGATAACTCCGCCAAAACCGGCCATGACCGCCGCCAACAATGGTAACCTCGCTTCCCGCCAAAGAACTTGCATTAGCTGCCAACGCGACGCCCCCAAAGATAATGTTTGGACTCTTATCTTAGAATCAAGCTGCTGGATTGCCGCCAGAGTGATGCCGGTCACAATAGGAAACGCGATAATTACCTGTGCAACTACCATCGCGGCGGGAGTATAGAGTAATTGCAGCCAACCCAGAGGGCCGCTACGCCAAAATAAGATCACTACGGCTAAACCGACAACCACCGGCGGCAATCCCATTCCTGTATTAATCAAGCTAATAAACAACCGACGGCCGAAGAAACGCGCGTCGGCCAGCCAAGTACCCAAGGGAATACCCAGAGCCATAGAGATTAACACCGCCGTTACAGATATCTCCAGCGACAACCAAGTTATCTGAAATAATTCGGGGTCGCCACGCCCAATGAGTATTATCGCTTCTTTTAATCCTTCATATATAATACTCATAGATTAGTTTCTAGCCTTTCTTCAGCAGAAAAAATAGATGCCGCCCGTACTTTTTCTGTCCGAAATCGCGGATAATTTTCTGGGCCGCCGAAGAAAATAGGAAACGAGAAAAGTCTTTAGCCCCTTTTGTATTTAATTTGATTTTCTTAAATTTAGCCGGATTTACCTGCATAACACTATAGGTATTGATTAAATCCGGGCTTTGCTTCATTAATATCTTTAATTGCAGCCGGTCTTTCATGGCAATAAAAGTAGCGCTGTCGGATAAGGTATATGCTTGTTTTTCACTGGCAATCTGCAGAGTTTTACCCATCCCCTGGCCTGCCTCCAAATACCACTTACCGCCGGGAGTTACGCCGGAATTTTCCCAGATGGATAGTTCGCGTTTATTGGTACCTGAGTTATCTCCACGCGATATAAATAAAGCCTGCGTGGCAGCGATGCGTCTAAGGGCGCCGGCCGCATTCTTGGCAGCCCCCACTTTAGCCGGATCTTGTGATGGGCCTATGATCACAAAATAATTATAAGCAATACTACGACGTTTTATACCATAGCCCTGGGCTTTAAATTTTAGTTCTGCTTTCGGAGCGTGGACCAATATAACATCAGCCTCACCTCGAGCCGCGGTTGCCAACGCCTCGCCGGTCCCCAAAGCCAATGTTTTCACTCTATATGGATAGCGTTGCTCAAAAGCGGGAATCAATTTATCCAATAATCCGCTATCTTGCAAACTGGTAGTTGTCGCTAAGATTAGATTCGTAACCGGTTTACTCGCGCTTTTACTCGATTGGCAGCCAGAAACGGCTACCAATAATGATGTTAAAATCAGCACCAAGAATAAAAGAGTAAAAAAACGTTTTTTTAGCATAAAACTTTCTCCTTAACTATCGTTATGTCTTTGTTGACATAACCATTATAAAAAAATATTAACTCGCCGAAATTAAGATTTAAATACAGCCCTAAACTCGCGCTCGACCTGGCGCGTCGCGTTACTCCTAAAATGGCTGTATTTAGTGATTAGGTCGCGAGCGTCATGTGTCAAACTGGCACCGCCGCCGCCGACTCCGCCGATCTTCGACTCTAATAATTTAAAGCCCAAGCGCTCTTCCGATACTTTAATTTTACCCCAGGCCGCTCGATAAGACATCTCTAAACTGGCCGCCGCTTTATTAAGAGAGCCTAACTTATCCACGGCCAGCAACAACGCCTGGCGGCCGTCGCCATAGACGTGTTCGCCGTCCTTTTTAATACTCAGTCTCAGCTTAGCCTCCATCCGCCTCCTTTCTTACCTAAATTATAATAAAAAAAACACCCGTAGCCGCTTAACAGCCCAGGCGTTCGACTTTTCCTTTTTATCAATTGCGCTTCCCAGTGGTAATCCACTCTACGCCAGTCACGCAGAGACATTTTAATATAAACATTAGCAAGGGTCAAATAAATCGCGCCAAGTATAAATGTTTTTTATCTAAGAAATATAAATGTGGGTATAAACTACGCATGATTGAAAATTTGATTTATCTAATAATTATTGTGGTTTTTATTATATTTGGTTTACCAATCATCCAACGCCGGATGTTAATTGCCAAACGTATTAGTATAATAAACAAGCTGGAAAAGAAACACGCTTCAAGAATTATCACTATGATACACCGCCAAGAGGCACTCAGCCTCTTTGGTTTCCCCATCATCAAATATATCGATATCGAAGACTCAGAAAGAATCCTCAGAGCCATCCACCTGACTGACGAAGACGTGCCTATTGAGATCATTATGCACACTCCCGGCGGCCTGGTTTTAGCCTCCGAACAGATTGCTTCAGCCCTGCAACGGCATAGAGCCAGAGTAACAGCCTATGTTCCTCATTACGCCATGTCCGGCGGGACCATGATAGCACTAACAGCTGACGAGATTATTATGGACCACGACGCAGTTATGGGACCTATCGACCCGCAGATAGGCGACCCCACCCGCGGCAGCTATCCGGCCGCTTCCATCTTGGCCGCTTTAAAAAAAGATAACCCTAACCGTAGCGACAATACCCTGATATTGGGTGATATAGCTGAAAAAGCCATACGGCAGACCGGTGAAAAAACCTTCAACTTATTAAAAAATAAGATGGACGAGAAAAAGGCGAGAAAAATCGCTCATGAATTGACTATCGGACAGTGGACCCATGATTATCCGATCACTTCAGAAAAAGCTCTGGAGTTGGGGTTGAATGTCGCTACCGATATGCCGTTGGAAGTCTACGAACTAATGGAACTTTACCCGCAAGCGGCCCAGCGCCGGCCATCAGTGGAATATATACCCACGCCCTATCGTTATCGGCGGCGACGAACCGATTAGAAGCCTGTCTAAATATTCCGCTCTGGCTAAAAATCCATATGATCGACAACGATAGACTCTTGATCGTAGTAAAAAAGCGCAATTTTGACATAGTTATTCAATATATGAGTTAGTCAACCAGCCATTAATAACATTTCAGATTTATTCTTACTTAATAAGTATTAATAATAACTGAAGATACGGCTGGTATTAGCGCCATAATTATAAAAACCAGCCAGCTCCTGAAAACGCAAAATGAAATATGCGAAATCCCCCTTATGTCCCACTTTAAGATAGGGGGAAGGAAAAAGAATTAACGCTAATTGAGGCTATTTAACAACACCGCTCCATTAAAATAAAACTGGATAATCGTAGCCGCAAAGTACTATCGGCCGGTCAATGAAGAGAACGTGGACGAGAGCTTAAGATGCAAGGCAGACGAAAGTCGAGGTGAGGGAGCGTAGTTTTGTTACGTAACCGAGACGAGACCGAGGATAACACCGCAGATTGGGTTCTCGACCACGCTTCTAGGTTTCCATCATGCAAGTTGTATCCATACCGCCGCGCGTATTGTATATTAAGGCAATCTTAAACCACTGGGGATCAAGTAGTTCGGTTAAGTCATTAAAAATACGGTTAATGGCATCTTCCTGGTAGATACCAACATTTCTAAAAGAGATGATGTAATATTTAAGCGCCTTGAGCTCGACTATTGATTTGTCGGGGATATACTCGATAATAAACTCGCCGTAATCAGGTAGGCCGGAAAAAGGACAGACGGCGGAGAACTCGGCGCTCTCTATAATAATATTTTGCCGGCCGCCTTCATAAGGCAGGGCCTCCAGCACGCCGGCGTCAATGGCGTCTTGGCTTTGGAACTCGTATCTTTTACCTTCAGCTTTGGGCATAGTTCCTCCATCATTGTACATATTAAATTTTGAGATAGTCTAACAACTAACACTATAAATAAATCTTGTTAGTATTTATTAATTTCATACTCCAGCGGGTCATCTATTCCCGCCTCCGCGAATCCCTTTAAACGTAACTTGCAGGCCGGGCACTTACCGCAAGCCGGCCTTTTGCCCTCATAACAAGTCTGCGTCAAAGCCAACACCGGCAAACAGCCCAGCTGCCGCGCCAATTTAACCGTCTCCGCTTTAGTCAGCCACATCAGCGGCGTATGCAAGCGGAATTGCGCGTCCATCGCCAAGTTTAAAGTTACATTCAATGATTTGATAAAGGTGTCACGGCAATCAGGATAGCCGGAATAGTCGGTCTGACTCATACCGGCCACAATATCACTGATGCCGTTCTCGTGAGCGTAGATGGCGGCAAATGATAAAAATATCAAATTACGGCCGCTGACAAATGTTGACGGCAATGCGCCTTTTTCCTGGCTGATAGCAATATCGTCCCTGGTTAAAGAGTTGGTGGTTAATTCGCTTAGAGTGGGAATATTAATAATTCGATGCGCTACGCCGGCGTCCACCGCTATCCGGACCGCCTGCTCGATTTCGATTTTATGGCGCTGGCCGTAATCAAAAGTGACAGCCGCGACTTCAGTAAATTTTTCTTTAGCCCAGTATAGACAGGTCGTAGAATCCTGCCCACCGGAAAATACTACTAACGCTTTTTTCATTTAACTCTTCATTCTATTAAATAAAAACAACTCGATAATTTATCTTACATATTACCTTAATTAAACACTTTTTTTCCGGCTAATTTCAGCGCTATATTTATCGGTACGGCAAAACCGATACCAGCCGCGTTGTCGCCGGTTGAAAGGTAAGCGGTAGTGATGGCGATGACTTCGCCTCTTCGATTAGTTAGCGGGCCCCCGGAATTACCGGTTCGAATTTGATGAAACCGGCGGAGAAGCGTTGGGCGGATTGAATCATTTCAAGCTCGCTTATACTCTTGTCTTATGGGGACTTTGTTAACATTAGGATTTTCTTTTTCCCATTTGATCCAGCCTATGCGGTTATATGAATAAAGTAGCGCGCCGACAACAATTATTAAAAATGAGCCAATGATTAAGTATCTGACTTCGTTTTTCCTTTGCTCGGTATCTAGTTCGAAAAGCCTAAAGAGAGATATAGTCATAAATAAAAAGATAAGCATAAGTACGGCTATAAGAAGCAAGAAGACAGAATCAAAGTTGGTTCTTAAAAAATTTGCTATTTCTGCTGACAAATATTTCCCTAAAACAGGATAATATTTGTCAGCCCAAAAATATGGGGCTGTACTAAAAAAGATATCATATACAAAAACAGCCACAAAACTTATAATGTTTAAGATCAAAAAAAGACGCCGCGGTAATCTGATGGCTCTCGCTAAATAGATAACCCCTATAAGTGTAGAAAAGCCAACCAACACTTGAAAACTTTGATAGGCATCACCTAAAAAAGCCCTGGGCATTGTCAGATAATAAGCAACTGGGAAAAAGATAATGAGGATCAAGCCGATTATGAATTCTGATACTTTCTGATAAGTATTTATTGTTTTTAGTGCTATGGATTGAAAAATCAAAATAGCGCCAAGAGCGCTTACAACACCTTGAAGTCCCTCCGCGATAAGACCGGAAATCATTCCCAGTATATCAATAATAAACTTAACTATTATCATTATGTTTAGTGGCCTCTTTTTCCTTACCTTACTTTATCTTTCGGAAATTTATTCCCTAAACAAAATAGGGATTCAGTCGATAAACGAAGCGGGTGTGGGCTCTAAAGCAAACAAAGTAGCCGGTGTCAATAACATAAGTAAGGTAAATAAAGCAAAGAGAAATGATATTAATACGGATTTTACGCGCCGCGTCTTCATTCGTCCCCCCTCAGTACATTATTAATATACGTACTAAGAAAACGCTATCATAGTTAGCGGGCAAGCGCAAATGTTTTTATTAAGAGAGCGTAGTTGTAATTAGTGGGAGTTTCAAAATGCTTGGTTGGCCATGGATTCCCGATCGGAGTCGGGAATGACAAGCTTAGAGGAGAGCACTACCTTATCCCCCATACTTTATGCATCTGCATACCTAACTGCCACTGGTCCGGTTCCGCCGCCGCCAACTTGCGGCAATGCTCAATATTATTATTAGTCTCCGTAATATTACCGCTGTCAATCGGCTGCAGGTAATGCGGTACGCCTTCAAGATACCGGCGGGGTTTATCACCGACCTTAATCAGTTCTTTAATCTCTTTTATTTTTTTACGATTGAGTCCCGGATGGATTTTATCTTCTTTCGGAGAGACGGTTATATGGTCGAAGTCCAGAGTAGTCCCCCAGGTGCCGTTAGTCTCTAATTGGACCCGATAGCCCGCAAGTCGCAGACTTTCCAGAAGATTTTTTAGGGTATCCGTATCCTGGATAAGCGGCTCACCGCCGGTCAAGACGACCCATTCGCAATCGGCTTTCTCTTTACTAAGCCTAAATAGGATTTCCGCTATGGATAGTTCTTCATAGCTCTTTGTACCCGTATCGCAAAAACTACAGCTTAAATTGCAGCCGGACAGCCTGATAAATAAGCTGGGCTCACCGGTTCGGAGCCCCTCACCCTGGCGGCTGTAAAATATCTCGTTTACCGGCAGTAGACCGCGGCGCATTCCGGCGTCTCCCAAACAACTACTTTTTCCAGCGGATATAACTTGGCCGCCGACTTAAACAGCTCCTCGGCGATATTCTCAGCCGTCGGCTGCTTAATAATATCATTTAAATACTGATGGTCCGGCAGCAGCTTATCCAACGCCGCTTTGACAACATTAAAATCATAAGCTATCCCGTTATCCAGTTTATCAGCGCGGATATGAAACTCCGCCGTCCAGCGATGCCCATGCAAATTAGCACACTTGCCTTGGTAATTTTCCAGTTTGTGGGCGGCGTCAAAATGGCGCTTGACTATTATCTTATATCTTGTACTTTTATTATTTTCCATAACGGCATCATATCAATAATCGAGCCGGATTTGAACTGTTATAATGCCTTTACCAACCAGCCATAGAACAATTCTTAAGAATTGTTCTATGGCTGGTTGGTAAGTTTTAATCTGACGATAAGTACATAACTCTATCAACTGTTGATTTTTTGAGGAGATTATTGCAAACCCGATCCACAGTTAACACTGCCGTTTAAAGCAACGGCCAAAGTTCCAGCGCAACTTTTTTAACTTGGCGGCGATATAGTAATTAACACCTTATAGAAAGGAGGTCTGTAAAATGAAAATGATATTTAAAAAAACTTTTCTAGTCTGGACATTTAGCTTCGCTATTATAGCCGGAATCATCGGCGTCAGTTACGCAGCCATTGGCGCTTCAACCAATAATGACCTTAAAAATAACGCTGCTGCCGGCAATTCGACTACGACAACAACTGAGAATCAAGCCGTTATTCCTTTCGGTAACGCTACTACACAAACAATAATAGCGCCTGTCCTTGAGCCGTCGAGCGACACAACTGAGATAAAATAGTCGTTGCCTGACAGTAAAGAAAGTATAGAACCGTCATTTATGCTTGTTATTCCCAGCTCGACTGGGAATCCAGGAATCACAGTGCATTAGAAGAAATAAAGCCTTAGAAAACACGGTTGGCCGTGGATTCCCGATCGGAGTCGGGAATGACAGTGGTAAGGTTCGGGAACTGACGCTTCTTGTCATTCTCAGCTTGACTGGGAATCCAGGTAAAGAGGTGTATTGGAACCAGGGCATGTAAAACATTAAAAAGCACGGTAGGACGCTGGATTCCCGATCAAGTCGGGAATAACAAAAAATTCACGGATAACAAAAACGTCGTTTATAGAGTAACTATATAATAAGTTATTAAACAGTCTCATCATCAAAAATGTAATTAAATTGTAATGCTTCTGTCATCTTAATGTCATATTTTTCCGCAACCATAAATTGATAATAAGTGTTTCCCTTAAAGCCGAGTATAAACTATTTAAAAAAATTTGCTTATGATATGCTGTATAAACGCAATATGGGTAGAATATGAAACAAAATAACAACATCTTACTTATTGAGGATGACGATTCTATTGCCAGATTTGTTGAGCTTGAACTAATCCATGCCGGTTTTGAGGTAACTGTAAAAAATGACGGCGTTTCAGCTGTCGAAACGTTCAAACATGACCCCGCGGATTTAGTGATATTGGATTTAATGCTGCCCGGTCTTGATGGTTACGGCGTTTTCACCCTAATCAAACAGCAAAACAACAACATACCCGTAATTATGCTAACGGCTAAAACAACAACCCGGGAAGTAGTGCGGGGTCTGGAGGCCGGAGCTGATGATTATATCAAGAAACCTTTTGAGATGCCGGAACTGCTTGCCCGCGTGCAAAATCTTTTACGACGAAAAGAAACGCCCGCGGTTATATCCTATGCTGACCTTAATATTGACCGAAGAAGGCACCAAGCTACTAGGGCCGGATGTATGCTTGACCTTACCGCCCTTGAATTCGATTTGCTGGCCTACTTTATTTCCAACCATGAATTAGTACTTTCCCGTGAACAAATATACCAGGCGGTATGGAAAGATTCTTATCTACCCGGTACTAATGTCGTGGATGTATTTATTCGCCGGCTAAGAAAAAAAGTTGATGAGCCATTTACCGAACAGTTGATAAAAACCATTCGCGGGGTCGGCTACTCGCTTAGGCTTAAGTGATGAGAATCAGCATTAAAGCGCGGCTGACAATCTACAACGCTTTAGTCATAAGCATATTGTTTGCCGCCCTCTTTTTACTTATATACCGCTCACTTGAAGTAAGCTTGATCGCTTCAGCCCGAGAAACGGTGCTTGATTCAATTGAGCAAGTTGTTAAGAACGCCGGAAAGAATGACAAAATCAACCAAAGACAGCTGTTGCGCAGCATTGACGGCAGTTTATTAGTCAGGGTACGCACCGCCAAAGGACGACCGATTTTGGATTCGCGTAAAGCAAGAAGGCAAGTGGGACCTGATAGTATCTGGCGCTTAGCCCTGTCCCAACATTCAGCAGTTACCGGCATAGCTGACTTATCTTCCGAAGCCCCGGATTATGTGGCCGCTCAAAAAATAACTATCGGTGGCAAATTGTTAGTTATCGAAGTCGCCAAACCAATCGGTGATTCGCTCGACGCTTTGGATAGATTACGGTCGGTTTTATTGATTGCCGGACTTGTGGTCGCCGGCCTTTCACTGGCCGGCGGCTATTTATTGGCTTATCTTGCCCTGAAACCAATCGATATTCTAGCGGCTTCAGCCGAGAGTATATCATCAACGACTTTAGAACAGAGGCTTCCGGTCAAAAACAGATCGGATGAGATCGGTCGCCTGACCATAACATTAAATAATCTCTTGAGCCGTTTAGAACAATCATTTACGAGACAACGACAGTTCGTGTCAGATGCCGCCCATGAATTGGCAACACCACTTTCAAGTATACGCGGCCACTTGGGCATCATTAAATCCTGGGGGTCGGCTAAGCCATCCGTCCGCGAGGAAGCTATTAACCATATTGACATGGCGTCACAGCGAATGGTGACACTTATTAATGATCTGCTGGCACTAGCAAATTGGGATGAGGAACCAACTTTACATACCCAAGAATTTTCAGTACTGCCGGTTATAAATCAAGCTGTCAGCCGCATCGCCGACGCCAACAGGGTGACTATTAAGGTCTCTGTAGATGCCGACATTATTGTCTTTGCCGACCGTAAACAGTTTGAACGTCTTATTATTATCTTAATCGATAACGCTCTAAAATATACCCCCGCGGACGGACAAGTCATTGTAAGCGCTCGTCCACAAACCGGCCGCCTATTTATTTCCGTATCGGATACCGGAATCGGCATATCGCCGGCAGATCTGCCCAGAATCTTTGACCGATTCTATCGCACCGATAAAGCCAGAGCCAGGCAGACCGGCGGTACCGGTCTGGGTTTGGCAATTGCCAAAGCAATCGTTACGGCCCATGGCGGCGAGATTACCGCCGACAGCACCTCGAATCACGGAACAACTATCCGGTTCTGGCTTCCTAACTTAAAAGCTAAATATTCATCATAACTTTATAACTCGTTAATGTTGTATTCATTTATAACTCCGATAATAAACTTATAATTTAATTGATTGGGAGGCGATAAAGATAAAATGAGACTAGACGAAATTCAACGCAAGCACCGGGAAGAGACAGAAGCGGTTGTTGATGATGCGTTATATGATTCGATGGATCATCTGATGAAGGCTTGCAACTACTTTGAAGCTGTCAATCATGATCGGGGAATGAAAGATGAGTTTGCTAAAGGTGTCGCACAAGCACAGCAAGTACTGCTCAAGCTGGGAATCGAATGTTGAACCGGTTCGGTAAAATTTCCAGAATAAATATTCATCATAAACTAATCATTCGTTAATGTAAGATTCATCTTTGCCTCCGATAATGAATTTATCGATAAAGGAGGTGAAAAATATGAAAAGATATAAGTTAGTAACATGGCTGGTAGGTGGTTTGCTTATGACCGGCCTAATCGGAGGCGCCGTCGCTTTCGCGACAACCTCAACCCCCGCCGCTACGCCGTCAAAAACCACAGCTGTGGTTAACACAGCCGGGCAACATCTCCAAAGCGCGGCTCAAGACAAGGGCAAGGAGGAAGTAAAGGGCGTAGATAATGATAACATTCAGGAGGGCCAAGGTCAGCAAGTTGAAGACGGCAAGCCTGATATTGAGGAGAAGAAGGAGAAAGACCCCGATACGGACAAGATCGAACATGAGAGCCAAAATGAAGGCGGTCCCGAAGCTGCCGGCCCTCTGTGCCAACATAGTTGAAACACCCCTTGTCTTAAATTAGTGTAGAGGGCAAGGAGGTTTTAATGAATAATAATGAAAACAATAAAACGGCCGGGCTATTAGATTCTGTCCTTAGCGGACCGA
>CAJVYJ010000022.1 GCA_913009475.1 uncultured Actinomycetes bacterium
TGTGTATTGTTGTGTTTTTTTTTTTGTTTGTTTTCTTTTTTGTTTTTTTTTAATGATACGGCGACCACCGAGATCTACACTCTTTCCCTACACGACGCTCTTCCGATCTAAATAATAGCATGTTTTTTTACTAGCGACTTGGGTACAAATATTAGCGAAATCCATTTAGGGAGGTGTTAATATTTATGAAAGTAAAAGCAGCCAATGTTGTCCCCAGTTTCCTACTTGTCGTTATCTTATTGGTTCTTGTCGCCGGATGCGGGGCAACCACCAAAAAGACCCCGACCAAGCTAAAGACCGAGGGCGGCACCATCACTTTACAGCAATTAGCGGACGTCCAACCTGGAGCCGGGCGGATTATGCCTCTATTGGGCCAGCGTATGACCATTGCCTATTACGCGTCCAAGGCCGGCAAGTGGGAACTGGCGGACTACGAGCTGAAAGAGTTGGGAGAAGACGCGGAAGTTATTGAAAAGACACGGCCGGATCACAAGAAAGATATCGGTCACTTTGTCGACGGCAGCAGCTTTAAGCAGTTGAAATCAGATACCAAAAGTAAAGATTTTACTGCTTTTCAAACCAGCTTCGATAAAACTGTCCAGGCTTGTAACAGTTGCCATAAAAGTTCGGGTGTATCGTTTATTCAATACAAGCTACCAAAAACGCAGCCGGAAATTCCATATATCAGTAATTGATCGTTCACTAAAGATATTTTCTTAAAATAGAATTGTTGTAGGGGCACACCGTGCCCCTACTTCCTTCAATGGCGTTGACAATCAGCCCATCATTTGCCAATAATATATTATTCTTATTAATATAATAATATTGAGAAGGGTAAGTATGATTCATAGGGCAATAAGAAATTGTTTAACCGGTTACTCAAGTAGAATTTTATTTTTAGGCCTCGCTTTATTGCTTATTTTTTTTACACTGACCGCTACGGCCAACGCGGCTATTTTCCGCAGTGGCGACAATGTAAGGATAACCAAGGGAACTACAATAAATGATGACCTTTATATAGCCGGCGGTACAGTCAATATTGACGGAGTAATCAACGGAGATCTTATCGTTGTCGGCAGTAATATAAGTTTAAACGGCGCAGTTAATGGAAATCTCTTAGCGGTCGGCGGCCAGATCTTTTTAAATGGCGATATTAAAAATAGCGCGCGCATCGGCACCGCCAGCGCTATAATCGGCGGGCATATCGGTAAGGACGTGGTGATCGGCTCCGGCAATGTTAATCTTTTAGGAGAGGGCCGTATTGGGCGAGACCTGATATTAGGCGTTGGTCAAGCTCGTGTCGGCTCAAGTGTGGGCAGAAATATTAGGGGCAGTGCTGGTGATTTAAACATAAACGCTCCTGTTGGGCAGAGTGTAATTGTAAGTGTTGGTAAATTAAACATTAATCGTGAAGCTGATATTGGTGGAGGCGTCCGCTATACCAGTGATAATCGAGCCTGGCTCTCCCGTTCCGCGAGAATCAGAGGAAAAGTTACTCATATTCCCGCAACTAGGCGAGAAAATAATTCGGCCAAACAGACCTTTTCAATAATCAGCTTTTTGATAGGACTGTCTTGGTTGCTTATTGTAGGCTCACTGTTGATGGCGGCTGTGCCCCGTTTAACCAAAGAGTTTACGGTGGCTATGGATAAAAGGTTGTGGCCTAGCCTGGGCCTAGGTTTTCTTTTGCTCTTCTTCACGCCGTTCGCGATAATTTTAATATTTTTAACAATAATCGGCATCCCCATAGCTCTTATCGCGCTCTTCTGCTATCTATTAGGACTTTTTTTAGCGAAGATATATGTAGGTTATTACTTAGGCAATAAGATACTTTCCGACTTGTTAAACCGGGATATTCCCTGGTTTTGGGGCTTACTCATCGGTGAGATATTGATTTTATCATTATCACTGATACCGTTTGTCGACTTCTTAGTCCGGTTGTTTGTTGCTCTCTTCGGTTTGGGCGCCTTATTTCTGGCCCTGTTGCGCGTTTATCAAGATAGCCGGCAACCAAAAACGCAAAACGAGGAAGAGGCGTCGCCGGAATAGGGGGGTCATATTTCGCGTGCGGACGCAAGATCCGCCCCTACACATCTTACTCTCTCGCTTATGATTTACGTGGGTAGAGAGGGGTAAACTTCTTACTGCTAACTTTTTACTAAAACGAAAGGTAAGCCGCGTAAGACGTAAAACGTAAAAAGGGACAAAACGAAAGTCAATCCTGGCGGCTTGCCCGTATGTGATTTTAAATCATAAAAATGTACGCTTCTTACTTCTTACTGCTAACTTTTTACTAAAACGAAAGGTAAGCCGCGTAAGACGTAAAACGTAAAAAGGGACAAAACGAAAGTCAATCCTGGCGGCTTGCCTTTCGTTTTGTGGCGGGACCCAGAATTGAACTGGGGACGCAGGGATTTTCAGTCCCTCGCTCTACCGACTGAGCTATCCCGCCGCTAACAATGTTGGATTATAGTTTAACCGAGCTTGAGTGTAAATACTGTTTTTCAGGTTTAAGCTTTTATTGGTATTTTGACCTCGACAGCGACCTCCTCAGGCAAAGGCTGAAAACGAGGTCCGATATCTTTTGGAGTTCGGCGCCGGCGGATGAAGGGCAAAGCCAGAACAAAGAGCCAAACAATTAGAGAGATAAAGCCGGCTGCGTAATAAAGTGCCGTATTCTCATATTTAAGTTCAACTACATGTTCGCCCTTAGGCAGATATACGGTGAGTGCATTATTATAATTCTTAGTCGGTATCTGTTTGCCGTTTATATAAGCACGCCAAAATGGTGACCATGACATCGAAATACGTGACCATGTGGGTACGGAGGCGGAAACCTTTATGCTTATTTTTTTCGGAGTGTCGGCGATGATTTTATGATTAAAAGTTACCTTCTTGTTTCTAATAAATCTCTTAGCGATGTTTCTTAGTAAATTAAGTTCTCGGCCGTCATCATTCAAAATCGCGTGATAAAAAAAGTTATAGCCGACAAATAGAACCTTACCTTTACCTATTTTACGATCGCCTATTATCGGATATTTATCACCGAGAGTCACTAATGGCCTCATCTTTCCCTGTAGATACTTACCGGTCCATTTTACTTTCTTTCCTTTCAGCTCTAAGGTTCCTCCACCGATTGATGGCGAGATGTTAGCTGTATTTATAGAGTATTCTCTACTGATAGCTTTTACGCCCATATAGCTTTCACCCGGCAATAGGTTTGTGAGCCCTCCACCCATAGCCAAGATAATATTGCCGCCCTGGCGAGCATAACTGCTTAAAGTGGATTGCGATCTCTTTATTTCATTACTTTCAAACCCGTATAAGATGACAGTATCAAACTCCTTTAGCTCCTTTAGCGAATAATCATCGATAAACACACTCTTGCCTTTAATAAAACCTATGTCTGGAATGTCATCTAAAGCTTCGCTTGGATATTCCAGGCCGGTTCCCACCATCAATATAGGTTGGATAGGTTGAACATAACCAGCCGAACGGTATTCAAGAATCGAAAAACGGTCGCCGTCAAATACTGTTTTCAATTTGTTAGTCGCCAGAAGGTTGCGAAATTCGGGCTGATATGTCCATTTATCAATTAAAATATATTGAACATTCCATCTATTTAGGTCGGCTAATATTGCCGCTCGTTCCGTTTTTTTCCTTAGTTTCTTTGTTATGAGCACATCAACATCAATAGATGTTTTTGACGATTGTGCCTCATAGCCGTTGACTATGGGTTTACCGGTTACTACCGGCAGGTAAGTATATTTAGCGGTTGGCGGCGCGATGATTAACAGCCTACCATTGTCTACTTGCTTAGCATTTTTTAGATAATTAACCACCCGCGATTTCTCACCATTGAACCTTGGTTGAGCTTTAATATATTTGGGAGAAAAGATAAATGAGTAATCGACGGCTACAGCGGATATGAGCAGCAGTGCTACAAGTACCGGCAATACAGCCGCTAAAACGGGTGCGATAAACTTGGGAATATGGCGGTGGTTGAAAAATGAACGCCAGTCCCAGCTGACTATCCCGTAGATCGTTATTCCCGCTAAAACCCCCAAAGCCAAGACAGCTAAAACCATCCCGCTGCGATAAAACAAGGTATTGATGGCGGGAAGATCTCTGATAGTCTTTGAATAAGAAAGCAAGCTAAATAAGAATCCGGTAACAGCAACCGCCACCCAAGGCCAGAATATTTTTCTTAACCTTTTAACCGTTATGGAAGCGATAGCCATAATCAATAATATGATACCCGGATATCTGGTGATGTCGTAAGCAAATCCACCGCGCCAATAAACTGACAATGATAACGGGGCTCTACTTGGATACAGTTGAGACAGAGCCCCGACAGGTCTTAAATATACTAGGTAGGGAAGCCAAAAAAATGTGGTCAAGCCGGTAAAAAGCAGAAAGGCCAATCCCAGTAGTGCCAGCGGTTTATGAAAAAAACGATTAAAAAGCTGATTACGATGACCCAGCGATTGCTTTAAGTAAACGAAAGAAAATATAATGGCAATCAATGCCGGTGTAACAGCGACATCTATATGAGTAAGCATAATAGCCGCGAGAACGATAGTAAATCCCAGCGGCAGCAATTGTCGTTTAGTCTTTAGCCAGCGCACTAAGAACATTAAAGCCAGCGGTGCTAAGGCAAAAGCCCAAAAATCGGGGTATTTCCCCCGCAAGGTCAAGAAAGATAACAGCACCGGGTTTAAGGAGTAAATCAGCCCCCCGGCAGTTGCGGCCAGAGCCCGGTGCCAATATTTTTTTGATGGCGGCAGCTGATTAAAGACCAATAAAAAAGTGGAGACAGCCGCTACATAAACGCCGGCGACTGCCATTATCTTACTGGTTAAAGCTAAATTATGAGTCAACAGATCCGTTAAGACGGCAATGAAATAAAAAAGCGGCGGATAAAAAAGAAACATATGAAATCCGTTATACCAATTTTCCGACCAGTCCACAAAGGTTCCATGCTTAAGCAATAAATTTTCTGTTTGGGCGACTTTAAACATGTGAATTAAAGTATCGTAACCGTTGGCAAAACCGGCCTGCCATATCGGGCGGAATATATACAATATAGCCAGACCCATTAAAGAGAGAAAGACAATAATAATTAAGCTTTTGCTAAAAAAACTTCCCGGCTCAAATCGTTGCTCGTTATCTTGTGGAACCGGCTTAGTTTCTAAAAGATTAAATCTTTGTAACAATTTTGATTTCATGAGTTCCAAAGACCTTTCCTTGAACTAAGTTTCCGAGTTCAATATAGATATCCCGACTGGAAGAGAGACCACCAAGGCCGTTAGTCCCAATCTTTGAGCCGGACTTAATATAGATGGATTCTTGACAGTCACACACTTGGCGGATGAAACAATTCTCGCCAAGGGTCGTCTCTTTTTTAACGATTAAAGATTTATTAAAGAAGTTTCCGGATCCGATATCGGCTCGACCTTTCACATGGACCGCACCTTCAAAAATTACGTCGGCGCCGGTTTTTAAATCGCCTTCAATGATGAGATCGGCCGCCAGTCTTTTACGGTCGCCTATGTCTAACTTGCCGCGAACGCGAATAGCTTCGCCACTCTGTAGCCAGGCTTTTGCTTTTATATACTCCGGCTTTTGCTCTTTCTCTATCAAGACCAAGGCTTTGTCGATTAATTCCAGCTGGTTGGCGCGGTCAAGTACAGAGCTGTAAAATATCCTAACGCCTAAAAACCGCTCAAGTTGTTGGCCGATCTCTTCGATTGGGACTTTGTTATAGTAATCCATAATCAACTTATCCGAATCAACCGACCATTGCGGCTCAGTTAACTTCGCGAACTCCTGCTCAATCGGCAAAAGTCCTTCGTGTTTATATGCGACTTTAATCATCGGCGCCGCCATTGCTTTTAAAGAACATTCGCCGTTAATCATTATGGTTTTACCGGCGGTGGCTCGGCCTTGTATACGACAACCGTTATTTATTTCCAGCACCCCTTCGGCGTCTATCCAATTGGTTATAAGATTGTCTTTGCCAAGTTGAATATCGCCCCCGTATAAACTGACAAAATGACAGTTGGTACCCGTTTTACAATTTTTTTTCACCCGTACTTCGGCATTAACGCCGGCATTGTCTTCAACGTTTAAATCGCCTTCGACCATTAGCGGGTGCTGATAATCAGTCCCACTGGAGATTTTAAAGCTTTTTCCGGCAATCCAGACGGTCTCAGGACCGCGGTTCATAGTCACGGTTACTTCGCGATTATGCGTTTTAAGGGCCGACTGCAGACTGATTGCGTCCGAGGCTATTGCCGGCTTGGCTTTAGCGAGACTATTTGATAGATAACCGTTGAAAGCACGGGAAAAATAGCGCTCATCGATATCTCTATCCAAATCGACGCTAACCGGGCCGGGGTCCTTCGCTCTAAGCAGTTCAACTAGACCCGGCAGAAAGGATAATAAGAAGAGAGCCAAAAAAGCTAAGACTAAAATAAAGTAATTAAGCACCTGCCAACCTACCCTTTCTTTGGATAACGGCTACCATTGGAGCCGTTGCCGTCGATATTATATAGACCGTCTTTCTCGGTTTTGTCCCATTTAATGCTGCCGTCCAACTTAGACATATCGCCCCCGCCTCCGGTAATATTATTTGAGTGAATGACCAGAGATTTTAAAAACGCGCCGGTACATATCCAGATATTGGCGAAGAAATTAAACAAAAGCCAGGGTAATAGCCAGAGCATGCGTCCGCGTTTATCCAATACGACTGAGACGCCCACTTCATTAAATGAAGCAAAATTACCGGCATTATTGTATGCCAATGTAAATAATAGAGCGGCAAACAACAGCCACCACCAATAAGCGCCAAAGAAATAGACGACTATTGATAATAACAGCCCCACCAACATCAGTACCGGTACCATATAAACGCCCAGCAACAAGAGACCGTCCAACTTCTGCCACCACTTAAGTACCGGAGTCTTCAGGACTTTCGATGAATGTGACAGCATACATTGATTGTGGCCGACCGCCCAGCGGGACAACTGTTTGCGCCTTTCTTCCCAGGACAATACCGACTCTTCATAACATTCCGCGATATTGACATAAGTCACCCGCCAGCCATTGTAATAACAGCGGATAGTGATATCGGTATCTTCGGCCAGTTTGTTAACATCCCAACCACCAAGCTTCTGTAAGATATTTTTTCGGATACCACCGACAGTGCCGCCGTATTGCGGAACAAGATTAAGATTATGGCGGGCTTGTTGGTCGACCTGGTAACCACCGGAGCGTTCTAGATCCAATAGCCGTGTCATTAGCGATTGAGTCGTATTTATCGGAATTACCCGTCCCATGACCAAACCGACTTCAGGGTCGAGAAAAGGAGCTGTTAAACGTTTTATACAAGCCCTGGTTGGCTGGTAGTCAGCATCAAATACAAAAATTAACTCGTTGGAGGCTAAAGAAGTGCCAACGCGTAAAGCGTCACTCTTACCCAAGCCGCCATCAGGCCGGTGAACCGCTTTAATAAAAGGATAACGCTCGGCGAACGTATCAATAATCAGTCCGGTCCTATCGTTGGAATTATCATCTATAGCGATGACCTCATACTGGTTATTATCTTTTGGATAGTCCATGGCTACCAGCCGCTTAAGGATAGTTTCAGCGACGGCTTCTTCATTTCGCATCGGTACCAAGATAGATACGCTGGGCAGGTAATAACCGGCCATATCTTGGAGCGACCCTCTTTGTTTACCGAATAGTCGATTCCAAAAAAAGATATAATGTCTGGCTGTGTAGACAGTCATTATAATAAAGATAACTATCAAGATGGCGCCGATTATAATCATCTTACCAACCTACCTCACTACTATTGAGCCTAGCCAGATGAGCTAAGGCCAATGAATAAAAAGCAACAATGTAAATAAAATCTATATAGATGCCGGTCAGATAATGGGTCAGCAAAAAAACCGTACTGCCCATATGGTAAAGGCTGGATAATACGACTGAGATCCGTACTGTGTTCCAGATAACGGCATAGACCATGGTTGCCGCCAGCCAGAAAAATTTCGCCCATAGAGGCCCTTTGACGGGGAAAACGGCAAAGGTAAAGATAATCGAGATTAAAAATAAGACAATAGCGCCGGAGAATTGCCAGTCAATCGCTAATCTATTGATGGTATGCGGCGGCAAAGCGGAGACAAAACTCGTATATAAAATGGTGGAGATAACCAGTGTCAAAATGAACAGACTAAGCACTTTAAACGGGAGGGGAATACTCTTAACCCAATAGATAATAACGCCCACTATAATTAATAGAGCCACCATTAGTATGGCCGGCAGCGGACTAAGTATCTGATACTTAAGGGGAATGACAAAAATATTACCGCTGGGATGATAATAGATCGGCAGCCCCTGCTTTAAGTTGATAAAAGGTATTGTCGTTATTCTGTACGGAACCTTAGCGAAGGTAAGGAGCTTTTGGACAATATTCGTTTGAAAATTCCATAGATATTGAATGTCGAATACTAAAAACAACGCGACCACGGCGGAGCCGGCCGCTCCGATTAACATATGTAATTTTTGCGGCTTCATACTCCATAGCCCGCGATGTATGTATATTCTGCGCATTATTGCTTACCCCGCCAATATTTTTTATTTAGAGCACGACCTCGAAAGAGTCGGAAATTTCATCTTCGTGAAAAATCGAATTTCCACTATTAATATGAGCTAAAATATTTATAATCCGCTGTGCCGCTTTACCGTCCCCATATGGGTTGGCAATCCGCTTTACCATCTCGTATTCCATCTCATTTTCCAGAAAGAAAGCTGCGGTAGAGATGATTTTTTTGGAATTTGTGCCGATTAATTTCGCGGCACCGTATTCAATGCTTTCCAGCCGCTCGGTTTCATCTCTCATCACCAAAACAGGCTTGCCCAAAGAGAGAGCCTCCTCCTGAATACCGCCGGAATCGGTCAATATCAGATAACTTTTGGCCATTAGCTTAACGAAAGAGCCATAATCGCAAGGTTCGATCAGATGGATTTTTTCGGTTTGCGAGAGCCGGCGAGTCACTGTTTTCCTAACATTGGGATTTAAATGAACCGGAAAGATTACCTCAACGTCAGCGTAGTTATCAACCAAATAATTTAAAGCCTTACAGATATCTTCCAGCGGCTCGCCCCAGTTTTCCCGGCGATGAGCGGTGACTAAGATGATTCTACTATCATCAGCCAGATTTAAGCCAGGCGGATTGAAAGCAGCCTTCTTTTTCTTGACAAAATTTAAAGCGTCAATAATCGTATTGCCCGTATGAAAAATGCTAGTTGCATTTACCCCTTCTTTTAGGAGATTTCTTTTAGCTCTTTGTGTGGGGACAAAATGAAAATCAGCTAAAACTCCTGTGAGTGTACGATTGATCTCCTCGGGAAATGGGTGGTGCTTATTGAAGCTTCTCAATCACGCTTCAGCGTGCCCAACAGGTATTTTCAGATTAAAAGCCGCAAATGTGACAGTAAAGTTTGTAGCCGTATCGCCTTGAACCAAGATAAAGTCAGGTTTTTCCACTTCCAATACTCGACCAATAGACTGTAAAATACGCGAACCCATTTCAAAGAGGCTCTGGTCGGGCCGCATTAGATCCAGATCAATATCAGGCTTGATATTAAAAAGCTCCAAAACTTGGTCAAGCATCTCTCGATGCTGTGCCGTTACCAAGACTTGGGAATTAAAAATATCCGGTCGGCACTCAAGCGCTTTAAGAACCGGGGCCAACTTGATGGCCTCCGGGCGTGTGCCAAAAATTGTCATTATCTTCAATGCGTTTCACCCGTCAAATTTATTATTTTGCTAAACTTGCTAAACTTATATATAAATCGTCAAACCGGCTGGGTTGCTTTAGTTGAAAATTACCCAAGATTTTATTTGCCAAAATAAATCTTTTTTTAATCGCTTAAGATTAACGGTTAAACTATAAAGTTTTTGCTGTACTGTCAACCTAAGCAGGCAAAATGATAGCAGGGCAGCCTTAACTCGGGTTTTTATTCAGCCATTAAAATCTCCTTGCCTATTGATTGAGTTCAAAACCGGTAAAATAGGTTTAAGGTGTAAATATTGTTAAATTCTAAGCATTTCTAAAAAATATCAAATTTTTCAAACAGGCGGTTATTGTAAACAGTACGCTATGAAAGAAGGTTTATGACCCATTAAGGGTCGGGGATGACAATATTGAACTGTTAAAGAGTCGCTCGATTAAGAGTAACGGCATCGCGTCCCAACAATTGCTTTAGTTCACTCAGAGAAGCCGGCGCGTCAGTTAAAAAATCGCTCGACAATTTAAGCGTGGTTACCCGGCCGTTACCATTTAAGCGCAGATAAACCGGCGATTGGCCCGGGTGGGAAACCAAGATATGCTTCAATTGCCCGATTAAACGGTTATCAAGGCCTGATGAGTCAAGGCTCAGATATATAGTTTGCGGTGTTTTAATCTCACGGCTCTTCTTAGGCGCAACAGCATTGTCTTTGCCGCTGATGGCCTTAATTTCTTGGACGATTATCTTACAATCGTCTTCCTTGACATCAATACGCCCCTTAACGCTAATAATATTATCTTCTACTAAAAGTTTAAGATATTTTTGATAGATAGTCGGGAAGACCACGATTTCAACCGACCCTTCCAGATCCTCTATCGTCGCGAATAGCATCAAATCACCCTTGCGGGTCGTTATCTGGTTGGTCTTATTTATCATGCCGCCGACTGTCGCGATGGAACCGTCTTTCTTCTCCGCTAGTTGGCTTAAGGAAAAATCAGTCTTATCAGCCAGCAGCTCACTTACCTCCAAGAGAGGATTGTCACTGACATATAAGCCCAACATATCTTTCTCATAAGCTAAGAGCTCATCCTTGGGCAGCTCTTCATCAGTCATGGTCGGCTCCGGCTCGTTAAGCCCGTCTTTGTTGTCGTCAAAAAAAGTGAATTGGCCCGCCGCCTCATCACGATGTTTTTTAATGCCATGCTCTATAGCTTGTTCGTAGATGCTCAAGAGGCCCTTGCGAGTGTGGCCGAAGGAGTCAAAAGCACCGCCCTTAATCAAGCTTTCCACCGCCCGTTTATTTAAGACACCGCTATCGACTTGGGCGCAAAAATCAAATATTGATTTAAATAAGCCGGATTTGTCCCGCGTCGCAATAATTTTCTTAACCGCGCCTTCGCCGACATTTTTGATGGCCGACAGGCCAAAGCGAATATGATTTTTATCAATAGGAGTAAAATCAGCAAAGCTCTCATTAATATCCGGCGGTATTACCTCGATTTTCTGCCGGCGGCACTCATTAACATATTGAGCGACTTTATCTTTATTATCCATAATACTGGTTAACAAAGCCGCCATAAATTCAACCGGATAGTGGGCTTTCAGATAAGCCGTCTGATAAGATATCATTGAGTAAGCAGCGGAATGTGATTTATTAAAACCATAACCGCCGAAATGGTCCAAGAGTTTAAAGATTTTCACCGCCGTAGCCTTCTCGATCCCTTTGGCGATAGCGCCGCTGATAAACTTTTCTTTTTGTTTAGCTAAGACACTACGTTTTTTCTTGCCCATTGCGTGACGAAAAATATCGGCTTCCGCGAGAGTAAAACCACCGAGTTCAGTAGCGATTCTCATAACTTGTTCCTGGTAAACTATGATGCCGTAGGTTTCTTTAAGAATCGGCTCCATCAACTGATGGATATACTTGATTTTTTTACGGCCGTGCTTACAATCACAAAAATCCTTCACCATACCGCCTTTAAGCGGGCCCGGCCTAAAAAGAGCCAGCAGGGCCACAATATCCGCGAAGGTCGTGGGTTTTAAATCACGGATTAAAGCGCGCATCCCGGAACTCTCTAACTGAAAAACGCCGATCGTATCCGCTTTTTGCAACATTTTATATACTTTTTCATCTTCCTGGGGGATGGCGTCGATATCTATATCTTGACCAAAAACACGGCTTATATTAATTAAAGCACGATCGATAACCGTTAGAGTGCGTAAACCTAAAAAATCCATCTTCAACAAGCCAATATCACTTATCACATCTTTTGGATATTGAGTGACTACATCAGTGTCCGTCTTACGCTGCAGCGGTGTAAAATGGGGAAGTTCGTCGGGCGCGATAACAACCGCGGCTGCGTGTACCGAATCGTGCCGAGCCATACCTTCAAGTTTAATGGCCGCATCGATTATCCGCCGAGCGGTATCGTCGGACTCGTAGGCCAATTGGAGGTCGGGGACTTTCTCAAGAGCCACTTCCAATTTTATGCCCAAGGTCTCAGGAACCAGCTTAGCGATACGGTCCACCTGCCCATAAGGTATGCCGAAGACCCGGCCGGCATCACGTATCGCCTGCTTAGCCAGCATAGTCCCGAAGGTGACGATTTGCGCTACCCTTTTCTCGCCATATTTTTTAGTAACATAATCAATGACTTCCCCGCGACGCTCATAACAAAAATCAATATCAATATCCGGCATGGATTTGCGCTCAGGATTTAAAAACCGTTCAAAAATCAAATCGTGTTCCAACGGGTCGATATTGGTAATCCCCAACGCGTAAGCAATAATGCTGCCTGCGGCCGAACCGCGGCCCGGGCCTACCCTGATTCCCTGCTCTTTAGCATAAACAATAAAATCCCAGACAATCAAGAAATAGCCGGCAAATCCAGTCTTTTTGATAACACTAAGCTCGTATTCTAATCTCTTTCCCACCTCATCGGTTACTACTTCATATCGTTTTTCTATCCCTTCCCGGCAGAGTTTTTCCAGATAGGTAAAAAGACCGTACCCTTTAGGGACATCGTATTTAGGCAGATAGATCTTGCCCAGCTCGATTTCGAGATTACAACGCTGCGCTATGGCCGCCGTGTTCGCTAAAGCTTCTTCGTTGTTTTTGAATAAATCAGCCATCTCCTCAGCGCTCTTAAGATATAATTGATCGGATTTAAATTTGAACCTTTTCTCCTGGTCCAATAATGAACCTGTCTGAATACAGAGTAAGACATCCTGAGTCTGGCTGTCATCCGCGGTGAGATAATGAGCGTCATTGGTCGCGACCATGGGAATGCTAAGTTCGCGAGAAAAATCATTTAGAGTATCGCAGATCTTACCCTGTCCCTCCAACCCATGGTTCTGCAATTCCAAATAAAAGTTGTCAGCACCGAAGAGGTCGCGGAAGTAGAGCGCCGTTTGTTTGGCGGCATCTGTTTGATCGGCAAGAATCTGTTTGGGAATCTGTCCGCCCATGCAACCGGATAGCGCGATTATACCTTCATGGTATCTCTCCAATAACTCGCGGTCGATGCGCGGCTTGTAGTAAAATCCCTCCAAGAAAGCATAACTGGCCAGATACATTAAGTTTTGATAGCCAAGCTTATTTTGAGCCAACAAAGTTAAATGGTAGTTGGCCTCTTCATTACGTGAATTGCGATTAAAGCGGCTCTCCGCCGCCATATAAAACTCACAGCCGATAATCGGCTTGACCCCGGCTGCCAAAGCTTTTTGATAAAAAGGCACAATCCCGTACATGACCCCGTGGTCGGTAATGGCTATAGCACTCATTTTCAGCTCTTGAACCCGCTTTATTAAATCATTAAGCCGGCAAGCGCCATCCAGCAGTGAATATTCTGAATGAACATGCAGATGAACAAAATCGTTGGCCATTATACTCCCGAAGAGAAACAGTAACTTATTTTTGTAATTTTTTTAATCGCCGTAGGATTAATTTATAACCGTCGGCGCCATAATTGAGATAGCGCTTGACCCGACTGATGGTGGCGGTGCTGGCACCGGTAACTCTGGCGATATCGGAATAACTGTCGCCCTCAGTCAATTTTTTGGCGACTTCCAACCGTTGCGACATCGACTTTATCTCCGAAACCGTGCATAAGTCCTCAAAAAAACGATAGCACTCATCCACGGTTTTTAGCTCTAAAACCGCCATAAATAAGTCATCGTTGCGCGTACTTTTAAGCCTATCCTCCAAAGCGACTCCCAACTATAATTACACTTAATAATTATTTTATCAGATTGAATTTCAATTAGAACAACTTTTCTATAATAATTAATATTAATTCCCGATGGGGATTTATTTAAGACGGACTGCCGGCAACAGACCGGCGGCAACCGTGGAGGCTTGAAAATTGTAGCCGCAAAGCTTGCTTTACCTTTACACCTGCCATTCCCGACTCCGATCGGGAACGACAGAAGTCAAGGTGTTTTAGTATTTTCCCCTCTTTGCTAAAGAGGGGTCGGGGTAGATTGGTGAAAGAAATGTGTAGCCGCGGTGTCGGCTTTGCCCATAAAAAGGTAAGATGTAATGACTTCCCGAGTCGAAGAATATCCAGCTGACCAATTTGTAATACCGGCCTAGTTAGTTAATAATATGTAGCAACCGACAATATAAAAAAGATTATCGATGAAAAGATCCGCAAAATTATTATACTGGCTGCCGGCAATAGGCTTAATGAGCTTAATTTTTTACTCATCCTCACGGACATCGCTGGTAAAATCAGAACTCTCAGCTGTCACCGGTCATTTCATAGGCTACGCTGTTTTAGCGATAACCTACGCGTTCGCGCTATCACGTACAACTAAATTAAATCGTAAACAGCTGTTGTTTATACCGATTCTCTTAGCTGTTCTCTATGGTATTTCCGATGAATTGCATCAGCTTTACACCCCAACCCGCTTTAGCGATATCAATGATGTCATCGTCGATTTTTTGGGCGCCGCCGTTGGTTCATATGGTTATTATTTGTGGAATAGACTACTTATAAATAGGACTCCGGCTGAAAAGTGTCGGCGGCTGGTCGATAAAAAAGAACGCCGCACTTGAAGAATGGTGGGAAAGTGTAGCATCAGAGCTTGCTCTGATAAAATCTTAAGCAAAGCCGGCTTTGCAGATTGGGTTTTCGGCCGTGCTTCTAAGAATCGGAGAATAATGAACAATGATATTGGCAAGAATCCTGATTACAACTATATAATCAGGCGTGCTTTTCAGCTGACTTGGAAATATAAATTTCTGTGGTTATTCGGCATATTTTTAAACTTCGGCGCCAATCTTAACTTAAGGTCTTATAATTTAAGCAGCCTGCCCTCATCATTAAACAGACCTAAATTCAGGGATACCGTTTCCAGTTGGGTACTTACGCATATCTGGCTGCTCCTCGTTATTGGTTTACTACTGTTCTTGGTTTGGCTGCTTTTTTTCATTGCGAACGTCATCTCTCAAGCCGCAGTTGTAAAAACCGTGGATGAAGTGGAAAACGATAATAAACCCACATTTACCGCTATGTTGAGATTTGGGGCTTCCAAATTCTGGCGAGTCTTGGGACTCATTCTCTTGATATTCTTAATCACCTTCGCTGCCATAGTACTTTTATCAATACCGATAATTGTATTAATAATTTTAGCCGCCAAATATCCATCGACGGCACTGATAGTCCTGACCGTGCTGCTCGTTTTCTTCCTGGTCTTATTTATCATCGCTATTATCATCGCTATCGGTCTGGTTTTTAGCTATGCCTTAAGATACGCGGTCATCGCTGATACCCGTGTTCGTGAATCCATTCGCCGGGGCTGGTCTTTGCTGCGCCATAAACTAGGCGCCTCTATGTTGCTGTGGCTAATAAGCGTCGGCCTTGGTATGGCGTACGGCAGA